>JBEKWT010000168.1:0-6735 GCA_049512795.1 Occallatibacter sp. | reverse complement strand
AGGCTGTCACATTTTCAACGCTCACGTTCAGCTCGGCGGCAATGAAGCTGCGGAAGCGCGCCGAATCCAGCACGCCGGCCATCCCGATCACCCGCTCGCGATTGAATCCTGCCTGCCGATAGGCGGCCTGAGCCATCGCGTCCAGCGGGTTCGACACGATAATCAGAATGCACTCAGGCGACTGCGCCACCACCTTCTGCACCACGTCCGACATGATTTTGAAGTTTGTATTAAGCAGATCATCGCGGCTCATGCCCGGCTTGCGCGGAATCCCAGCCGTGATCACCACAATGTCGGAGTTCGCCGTGGCCGCGTAATCGTTCGCGCCCACGATCGCCACGTCGCGCTTCTCAATGGGCATGGCCTCGAGCAAATCCAGTGCTTTTCCCTGCGGAACGCCTTCCACGACGTCAATCAGCGCCACATCGGCCAATTCCTTGGCCGCAATCCAGTGCGCGGCCGTCGCGCCCACATTCCCCGCGCCCACAATGCTTACCTTCTTCCGCATCTCGTCTCCTCAGAGTTCGTGGTTCGCAGTTCATGGTTCACAGATCCGATCCATGCGCAACTGGCAGGCGGCCAAGATGCGCGAACGGCCAACTAGCAACTCAGAACTGTGAACTACGAACCTTGAACCGTCCTACATGTTTCCAATAATCCGCGTGGCGAACTCGCTCGTGCCCACCTTCGTCGCGCCCGCAAGCTGGCGTTCAAAATCGTACGTGACGAATTTCTCTTGAATCGTCTTCTCCATGGCGCTCTCGACCGTCTTCGCCGCTTCCTTCCAGCCGATGAAGTCGAGCAGCATCACGCCCGACAGAATCACCGAGCCCGGATTGATCACGTCCTTGTCGGCATACTTGGGCGCCGTGCCGTGCGTGGCCTCGAACACCGCGTAGCCGTCGCCGATATTCGCTCCCGGCGCGATGCCGAGGCCTCCGACCTGCGCCGCCGCCGCGTCGGAGATGTAGTCGCCGTTCAGATTCGATGTGGCCAGAATGCTGTAGTCTTCCGGCCGAATAATGATCTGCTGAAAAATCGAGTCGGCGATGCGGTCGTTCACCAGCACCTTTTGCTTCCACGCGCCGTTGCCGTGGCTCTTGCCAATCGAGTCCAGAACGCCCTTCACTTCGGCGTAAAGCGATTCGCGGAAGGCGGGGGAGCCAAACTCTGCTCCTGGCTCAATCAGCGCGGCATTTTCTTCAATCGAAATGCCAGGCTTCGTTTCCACGTTGCCCAGAATCCAGCTTTCGCGTTCCGTTACTGTCTGGTCGCGAAACTCCTGCGTCGCAACCTCGTAGCCCCACTCGCGGAACGCGCCCTCAGTGAATTTCTGAATATTTCCTTTGTGGACCAGCGTTACGGTCTTGCGTCCCGATTCGAGCGCGTGGCGGATCGCATAGCGCACCAGCCGCTTCGTCCCAAAGATCGAAATCGGCTTGATGCCCACGCCCGAATCCGCACGCACCTTCTTCTTGCCGCCCTTGAGCAGATCGTCGTTGAGAAACGAAATCAGTCGCGCCGCATCCTCCGAGCCCTGTTTGAACTCGATGCCCGCGTACACATCCTCCGTGTTCTCGCGGAAGATTACGATGTCGAGCTTCTCCGGGTGCTTCACCGGGCTGGGCACGCCCTGGTAGTACTTCACCGGACGCACGCATGCATAGAGATCCAGAATCTGCCGCAGCGCAACGTTAAGTGAGCGAATGCCGCCGCCCACAGGCGTCGTCAGCGGCCCTTTGATGGAAACGCGCAGGTCGCGCGCCGCGGCTACGGAATCGTCAGGCAGCCAGTTGTTGAACTGCCGAAAAGCCTTCTCGCCAGCGAAAATCTCAAACCAGCGAATGCCGCGCTTCCCGCCATACGCATTTTCTACGGCCGCATCGAAAACCCGTTGCGACGCCTTCCAGATGTCGCGCCCTGTGCCATCGCCCTCGATGAAAGGAATAATGGGGTGGTCAGGCACGGCGAATTGCCCGTCCCTGTATTCGATCGGCTCGCCCGTCTTGGGCACCTCCAGCCCGTTATAGGTGCTTTGCATGATGTTGAGGGAAGTCCCTTCCAGAATTAGTCCGAACTCGACAAGTCCAAAGCGTCTCGGCCCAAGGTTGAGGCTACCATCTGGAATTTAGCGGTGGCAATGGCGCGGCAGAAGTTTTCGCCCAGATCTCCCCCAACGACCGGCTTCAATGAGCCGAGCCTTGAAGCTTTGTTTCACCAAACATCACCCGCAGCACGTCGACATTTTTAGCGTAATCGCCGTGCGCCTTGGTGGGCGATTCGAAAAGCCCGAACCAGCGCGTTGAGTTCTTCACATAGAGATTCACAACTTCCACGTCGCCGATCTTCGGCACGCGGTAGGTAATCACATCGCTGGGGTCGCTCCATGCCACCACCTGAACCATCTCCCTGCTCGCGTTGTCGCTCGGGTGCAAAACCCCCTGAAAGCTCGTTTGATAATCGTTCCACCGGTTGACGAGCGTCCTGAAGTTGGCAGCTGGCGATGTGGGAACGAACGGCGCCGGCGCCAGCCCGCGCGATGTCATTGCAGTCGTTGAACTGTCCGGCGCGCTCTCAAGATTCGTGATCTCCAGCATCTCAAGCTGGTTTGCGAAGAAATACACCAGCGATGTTCGCTCAAAGATGTAACGCATCGCGTTCGCTTCTGCTGTTTTCCTGGCGGCTTCTGATGCGGACAGGTTTTGTCCGGCCACACTGTCAAACTCGGGGTTGAGCGTATTGAAGAGAAGATAGCTGCCCAGGCTGTGCGTTACGCCAATAAATTCCTGGTCCAGCGCATTGTCCCGGCTCAGTTGCGATTTCCAGTCGTACTTTCCTATTCCACCGTTTCCGCTCGAATCGGCCTCTGCTGCGTGGGGATCGAACGCCGCCGATTTTGCCATCAATTGCCGCACCCCATCGCGCAGAATGCCGCCCAGCGGTCCCACCGCCATCAGCACGTCCGAAAGCCCCCAGTCGACGAGCCCTGCCTTTAGCTCTCGGTTCACCAGAACGCCGCGCGGCCGTATCTTCTTGAGTTTCGCCGCTTCGTCAGCCGGAATCCATGGATAGAAGCGCCCCACTCCGCCCGGATCCTGAACGGATTGTTCGGAACAAACCTGCAGCAGATGCTGGTCGGGACCTGAAAGGTGTGCCTCGGCGGCGATCACTCGGCGGCATTTAAGCGCCAGCACCAACGGCCACCAGTTGATCTCATCCAGCACCAATACCGCGGAATGCCCCTTGAGGTGAATGACCCAGTGCACAACAAATGGCGCCGCTGCGTGCCACTCCTCGGGGCTGTTCCATACCGGGTTACCCAGGTACGCGAGCGTGGGAGGCTCAACGCTGCTCGAGAATTCGCCTTTGTCGGCAAACTCGATGCCCGCACTCTTCCAGTCGGTGACGTCGCACAGCTTGAGCTCGGTGCAAATCGAATCGCGCAGCTTTCCGGAATCGCCTGCCCCCACCTGATCGATGCCGTGCACGTAGAGAACGTGCACTGGATGCCGGTCAGCAGAGTCGAGCGCATCTGCAATGCTGGTCAGCGTCCTGGGAGAACCGCTGGCATCCTCGACCACCTTGGCGCGAGCCAGCGCCGCCCAACCCGTGGCAGCCAGGATAAGGAAAGGTATCGTCCACTTGCGCGTTTGCATTGATCTATCAATCCGGGAGGACTGCTACGCAAGACTATAGCATTTTCGTTTCGGCCGATCAGCACAGCGTAGGATGCGGAAGAAAGGAGCGCCGTTACTGCCTGACGACGAGCCGTTTCGCGCCCATCGAACCTACCGGCTCGCGCCGCCGCTCAATCCGTCGCTATCGAACCGCGGAATGCCGAAGTGGCCGCGCAGATGCAGCATGTCCACTGGGCTCAGATTCCCGGCCACCGTTGCCAGCGTCAGGCTCTTCGGGCTGTCGACCAGCACCACTCCTCCGCGCACGTTCGCGCCGTCCATCACCAGCCAAACGTCCGTAATATCGCTGTGGTCCGCGCCGCCCAAATTGGTCGAGCTGAGAACGTGCTTCCAGCCGCGCACGTGGTAGGCCTCGCGGATCGCCTCAATCTGTGCCGGGTCGGCTTGGCCGTCAGTCGCGAATCGCAACACGTGGACACTCACTCCGTCGAGCTTGGCCACCGTCTGCCTCAGGTCGGCGTCCGAATCCGGCATCAGCCCGGCCGCCGCGGCCAGCATCGTCCGATCGAGCGTGAAGCTCTCTTTGGCCACCGCCTGCCCGCCCAACTCCGCGAGAGCCGGTGGCGTCCACTCCAGGATCGCCTGACTAAGGTCAGTGCTAGCCGGCGCGGATGCGGCGCCCGCCGCGCTTCCCGGATCGGGCGCTGTCGAGGGTTCAGGGGCTTGTGCCAACACCGCCGCGCAACTCATCGCCACGCTCAACGCAGGGATTCCCACCCAAACCATCCGTTGCTTCATGCCTATTAAACGCGTCACGCGTGGGAAAGTTGCTTCCTTGTCCGCGCTTCCCGAACCCTTTCTGCGCCCTTCTGGAGCCCGATCGGCAACTCAGTCGGAGACGCTGGGAACTCCGCGTTAAGCCCCTCGCTGTGAACCTCAAATGAAAATAGGCGAAACTCTGTTCGCACCCTTCAAGATGAGATAGACTCATGCGGGAACGTCAAAAAACGGCCACACTTCTTTCACGTACGGAGGGCACATAGAAATTGGGAAAAAGAATGGTCCCAAAGAAGCTTTTCTTCACCAAAGGCGTCGGTAAGCACAAGGAGCGGCTGACCTCTTTTGAGCTGGCCCTGCGCGATGCGGGCATCGCGTCGCAGAATCTGGTGCGCGTCTCCTCGATCTTTCCGCCGCAATGCAAAATGATTCCGCGCAAGGAAGGCCTCAAGTACCTGGACGACGGTGAGGTCGTATTCGCAGTCATCGCGGAGAATTCCACCCGAGAGCCGCACCGCCTGGTCGCATGCAGCATCGGCGTGGCCATTCCGGCCGATCGCAACACCTACGGCTACCTGAGCGAACACCACAGTTTCGGCGAGACCGACGATCAGGCCGGCGAGTATGCCGAGGAACTGGCTGCTGAAATGCTCGCCACCACGCTCGACGTCGAATTCGATCCCGACAAAAGTTGGGACGAGAAGAAAGAAATCTACCGCATCTCTAACAAAATCGTCCGCACCAGCAACATCACCCAGTCGGCCGTCGGCGACAAGCGCGGCAAGTGGACTACCACCATCGCCGCTGCGGTCCTGATCCTGGAAGAGTAGGCACTTCGTGCGGCACGCCTATTGGATAAGATTCGAAGCGGACGAAGAGCGATCGAGCTGACGATTCAGAGGACACGAGGCCAATTCCGCATTCCGGGGTTGGCCTTGTTGCATCGGCCAATTGCCCCGTAACTGAGGACAGCGAGACCAGCAATGACCACGGCGCACAAATTCACAGTTGCCCTCGTGCAAATGCGCATGGGCGCGGACCCCGAGGTGAATTTCTCGGCGGCTTTGAGCCACGTTCGCGAGGCCGCGCGTCTCGGCGCGCAAGTCGTCTGCCTTCCCGAGCTCTTCCGCACGCAGTATTTTTGCCAGCGTGAAGATCTGCGCCTCTTCGATCTTGCTGAGCCCATTCCCGGCCCCTCCACCTCCAAACTCGCCGAGGTTGCCCGCGAGACCCACGCTGCCGTCGTTGCCTCACTCTTTGAGCGCCGAGCACCCGGCCTTTACCACAACACTGCCGTCACGTTTGACGCCGACGGTCAGATTGCCGGTGTCTATCGCAAGATGCATATCCCGGACGACCCGCTCTATTACGAGAAGTATTACTTCGCACCGGGCGATCTCGGCTTTCAGGCCGTTGACACTGCGGCCGGCCGCGTGGGCACGCTTGTCTGCTGGGACCAGTGGTATCCCGAGGCCGCGCGACTCACGGCGTTGCAGGGCGCAGAAGTTCTGTTCTATCCCACAGCCATCGGGTGGCACCCCGCGGAGAAGGACGAGTTCGGCGCGGCGCAATTCGACGCCTGGCGCACCATCCAGCGCGCCCACGCTATCGCTAACGGTGTCTACGTCGCCGCAGTCAATCGCGCTGGTCTCGAACACGGTGACATTTCGGGAAATCGCGCCTCCGGGCCGGGCCTCGAATTCTGGGGCGGCAGCTTTCTCGCCGACCCCTTCGGCCGCATCGTCGCCAAGGCCGGCCACGATGCCGAGGAAATCGTGCTTGGCGAAGTCGATCGCTCCGTGATTGAAGAAACGCGCCGTAACTGGCCTTTTCTGCGCGACCGCCGCATCGATGCCTACGCGCCCATCACCCAGCGCTTTCTCGGTCAGGCGCACGCAGAGCCTGCGCACAAAGAGCACAAGTAGCCATGTCCGTTAGACCAGTCGAAAAAACTCCACGCGCCCTCGGCTACCGCATGCCCGCCGAGTGGGAGCCGCACGAGGCCACTTGGCTTGCCTGGCCGCATAATCCCGAGGATTGGCCGGGCAAGTTTGCGGCGATTCCGTGGCTCTATGTGGAGATCGTGCGCCTTCTCGCCCCGCACGAGCGCGTGCATCTGATCGTGGAAGACGCCGCAATGGAACAGCGCGTTGTGAGCATGTTGAAGCGCGCGTGCGCTGACCTCGATCGAGTAAGTTTTCATCGCTGGCCTACCGATCGCGGATGGACGCGGGACTCCGGTCCGATTTTTGTGCGCAATGCCAAGGGGAAGATCGGCCTCACTAACTGGCGCTTCAATGCGTGGGCCAAGTACGACGAC
>JBEKWT010000167.1:0-6758 GCA_049512795.1 Occallatibacter sp. | reverse complement strand
GCCCCTGGAAGTCCTCGATCCCGTCCTCGCGAAAAATCCAAAGGCGTGTTGCAACTTCGTCGATCAGATCGTGATCGTGCGTGACCAGCAGGACCGTGCCCTCGTACCGCTGCAGCGCGATGTTGAGCGCGTTGATGGCTTCGAGATCGAGGTGGTTGGTGGGCTCGTCGAAGATGAGAATGTTGGGCTTGGTGAGGATGAGCTTGCAAAAGGCGAGGCGCGCCTGTTCGCCGCCTGAGAGTGCCTTCGTGGGCTTGGAGCCCTCCTCGCCGGAGAAGAGCATCTGGCCAAGAATGCCGCGAATGTCCTCGATGTGCGCGCCGGGGTTCCACTGGTGCAGCCAGTCGGCTACTGTCATGCCGTGCTCGATCGTCGCGCCGACGTCCTGCGGAAAGTAGCCCACCTGCGCCTCGTGTCCCCAGAAGACCGAGCCGGAATCGATCGTGAAACCCTTCTCGGCCAGGCTTGGGTAGTTGGCCAGCAGGCTCTTCAGCAAGGTGGTTTTTCCGGCGCCGTTGCGGCCCATAAGGCAGATCTTTTCGCCGCGCAGAATGTTGGCGGTAAATCCATCGATGACTTTGAGATCGCCGTAGAACTTCGACAGATGCTTGAACTCAAGAACGTGCTTGCCGCTGGGCCGAACCTGATCGAATTTGATGTAGGGGCGCTGGATATTGGAGCGCGCAAGCTCATTGGTCTGGAGGCGCTCCACCTCCTTGCGCCGGCTGGTCACCTGGCTGGAGCGCGTTCCGGCGGCGAACCGCGCGATGAACTCGTTGAGCTGGGCGATTTTCTTTTCGCGCTGCGCGATTTGCGACTCGAGCGTGGAGCGAATCTGCGTCTTGGCCATCACCATGTCGTCGTAGCCACCGGTGTAGGTGATGATCGTCTGGTAGTCGATGTCGGCGGTGTGCGTGGTGACGGAATTGAGAAAATGGCGGTCGTGCGAGATGGCGATCATGGTGCCGTCGTAGCTCGAGAGGAAGTCCTGCAACCAATGGATGGAGTCGAGATCGAGGTAGTTTGTCGGCTCGTCAAGCAGAAGCGCGGGCGGCTTGCCGAAGAGCGCCTGCGCCAGCAGCACGCGGACTTTTTGCCCGCCCTGCAGCTCGCCCATCTTGCGATCGTGGAGCGGCTCGGCAATGTCCAGGCCGTCAAGCAGCACGGCAGCATCGCTTTCGGCCGTGTAACCGTCCTCATCGCCGATCGTGCCCTCCAGCTCGCCCAGGCGCATGCCGTCTTCGTCGGACATTTCAGGCTTGGAATAGATGCGGTCGCGCTCCTCGAGCGCAGCCCACAGCGGCTTGTTGCCCATGATGACCGTGTCGATGACGCGATAGGCGTCGAAGGCGAACTGATCCTGGCGGAGAACGCCGAGCTTGCGCGGGCGCACCACTGTGCCCTTCTGCGGCTCCAGCTCGCCGGCGAGAACCTTCATGAAGGTGGACTTTCCGGAGCCGTTTGGCCCGGTCAATCCGTATCGGCGGCCGGGCGTAAAGGCTGTGCTGACGTCTTCGAAGAGGACCTTCGAGCCGTAGCGCATGGTGACATTGCTGACGCTGATCATTCTCTGTTCTTGCTTCCCATTCTTTGTTCTTGCTCTATTTGCCCAGGCCACACTCGGGCTGCCGCGCCTGTGGGCCGGATTTGACCTGATTGATTTGCGGTTCACGAGAAGCGTGCTGATAAGCAGCCACTCAAGAAGACTTCGGCTCTTTTATTTTCTCACGAGCCTACGGTAGGCGCAGACCAGCGCGACCGGCACGCGCTGGAGAAGTGGGTCCGGAGTTTCTGCGCCCGATGTGCCGCCCCTTATTGCGAGGGCGGAACAGCGTATTCGCCTGATTTGGCATACAACCAGTCGCCGCCGTCGGCCGGGTTGCTGGGGTCTTTGATGACGTCATAGAGCATCGTGACTGGGGCAAAGCATTGGCGATAGATGAGGCCGACATCGGCGCCGTGGTTGGGAGTGGGAATGTTCACGCCAAACATAAAATAGGCGGGCGGATTGTCAATGCGGAGCATTCCATTGTGGATCTGATCGGTGATCTCGTGAAGTCCGCCGCCCGAATACGTTGAGGTGCCGTCGTTACCTACGCCAAATTCGTAATGTGGCGGAGTCGGGTTGTTTTGGTCGTAGGTGGTGTCAATAGCGGCCTGGAATTTGCGATTGATCGGCGCCATGGTCTTGGCGGCAACAACACGGACAACGATGGAGCAGGAGTTCGTCGAGCCGGGGCCGTAGATGGCACTGACCCAGTTTGCGCCGCTGTCGCCGGTTTCGGCTGCGATGAGCTCAGCCGCGGTTGGCGGCGGCTTCAGGCCCGCGCAGGCAGCCGGAACATCGAAGCGCGACGCGGGCGGCGGCGTGAACGAAACCTTGGTCACGTCGACCATCGTCATGGGAGGAGTGTTCGGCCCGCCCATCTGAAGGCGCATCACGAGCGAGTCCTTTTGGTCTAGCCAGGCCTTGAGATCGACTCCTTGCGTAGTGCCCGCATAAATCTGGGCCGAAATGCCGTCGATCGTTTCAGTGCCCGCGGGCTTCAATTCGCCCTTGGCGATGCCCGCGTTCACATCGGCGGTCATGGAGAAGGGGTCGCCCCAGTCACCGGTGAACGTGGCCACGCTGCACTGGATGGGGCTCGCATCAGGATTCCAGGAGGTATTCGTTCCGGCCGTGAGGTCATAAAAGTTGTAGGACCGTGAGGCGGGCGTGCCGGCCTGTGCCGGTTGGATGAAGTCAACGAGTGCCTTTGCGCCGCTGCGGTAAACAGTGGACGTGGCTCCAGCCGTTCCAATTGACTGGGTGATTGTGTAGGCAGTCGGCGGCGTCTGCGCATTCAGGAGCAAGGCGCAACCAAGGGCGCAAAGACAGGCGGAGACTCGTGGAGTTGACATCGAAAAAACTCCCTCTGAAAGTAATGAATGATTCCGGAAAAGCCAACGAAGACCGAGCCAAGGGGACCCGCAAGAAGGAAAGCCGATGATATTTACCGGAGTAGCGTTCGTCAAGGCGCGGAAAAACTTTACCAGTGCCGAAAATCTGGACGGCCAGCGTCGGGCGGCTCAAAAGATTTCACGTAGTTTTGCGAACGAGTCGAGCTCGATGAGGTGCTGGCCTTCGGGCGCTTTGTCGACGGCCGCGTGCTCCAGCACCCATGTGTCCTTGTGAAAAAGAAACACCGCGTGCAGGCCGGCTGCGAGCGCGGGATTGATGTCGCTTTTGGGGCTGTTGCCGATCATCCAGGCGCTCCGCGCTTCAATGTTGTGGCGAAGGACCACGTCGCGGAAAGCTGCCGGATCCTTCTCGGCGGGAATTTCCACCGCCGCGAAGTAGGGCGCCAGCCCAGAGCGGGCCAATTTGTCGGCCTGCTCGGCGCGATTGCCCTTGGTCATCAGGATCAGGTGGTGCCGGCCGGCGAGATCTTTGAGTGTCTCCGCCACACCCGGCAGCAGTTCGATCTCCTGCTCGGCGATGGACCGTGCGAATTCGCGAATGCGCTCGCGTTTTTCGTCCGTCACGGGCGCCGGACTCAGCCGCTCAAAGCAATCGACCAGCGACCGCGTGAAGCTCGAAAGCCCGTAGCCTTGGGTCAGGATCGTTTCGCGCTCGACTTGGTTGAGAGTTTGCCGCACTTCCGCAGGCGAGTACTCGTGATGGTCAAGAAAGCTGATGAAGGCGGCAATCGCGCGCTCAAAGTAAATGTTATTTTCCCAGAGCGTATCGTCGGCGTCGATGAGCAACGTCTGACCGGCAGGGAAGCGGGGCATGGGTCGAGGATACAAGCTGGGGGCAGCCTGCACCCGTTCTGCAGCTCCCGATAGGGCCCAATTCCAATTGACAAGCGTTACGCAACAGGCTACACTCTTGAAGTGAAGATTCGGAGCTTTACCCATAAGGGGATGAAGAGGCTCTACGAAGAAGACGATGTGCGCGGTATCGAGCCTGCCACCGTCGACAAGCTCCGGAAGATGCTTCTGTTCCTCGACGAGATGGAGGATGCGAAAGAATTGCGAGCGCTACCCGCCTGGAAGGCGCACACGTTGACTGGCAACCGTAAAGGAACCTGGAGCCTGAGCGTCACCGCCAATCGGCGGATGACGTTCCGTGTGGACAGCGCCAGGCATGAGATTTTCGACCTGAACTTAGAGGACTATCACTAGAGCCGATGGAGGATGCAGTATGCCGATGAAGAACCCGCCACATCCTGGAGAATTTATTCGTACTGAGATCGTTGAAGCCTCGGGGCTGACCATTACGGCCGCTGCGCGAGCACTGCATGTCTCCCGGCCCGCATTGTCCAGCCTGCTCAACGGCAATGCGGATCTTTCCGGCGAGATGGCTCTGCGCCTTGAGAAGGCCTTTGGGGTAAAGATGGACACGCTGATGCGAATGCAGAGCGCCTACGACATCGCGCAGACGCGCAAGCGCGCCCGCCAAATCAATATTCCGCGCATTTCGCCCGCGAGCGCCGCCGATCTGCTCGCCTGAACGAGCAATCGACGTCCTCTTTACGCACCCAGTTCGTTGCGAATCGCCGCGGCAATCGCCTCTGCGTGATGCCGCATCGCCTCTTCGCTCTCCGCCTCGATCATCACGCGTGCCAGTGGCTCGGTGCCGGAGTAGCGAATCACCACGCGGCCCGTATCCGCCAGTTCTGATTCGGCTGCGCGGATGGCGTCGGCAACGGCCGGAATTGCGTCGAGCGGCTTTTTCTCGCGCACCTTCACGTTGACGATCACTTGTGGAAAGACTTTGAGATCCGCAGTCAGCTCGCCGATCGATTTACCGGTGCGGGCGATCAGATCCAGAACAACGAGCGCGGTGAGCAGGCCGTCGCCGGTGGTGGCGAGGTGAGGGAAGAGGATGTGGCCCGATTGTTCGCCGCCGAGAGCCGCATCTTCTTTCTGCATCATTTCGAGGACGTAGCGATCGCCCACCGGTGCGCGCAACATGCGAATGTTGCTGTGTTTGAGCGCGGCTTCCAGTCCCATATTCGACATGGTTGTAGCTACGACCACGTCGCCGGTCAACATGCCGCGGGCTTTCAGGTCGCGCGCTGCGATCAGCAGAATAGCGTCGCCGTTGATCACGTTGCCCTCGGCGCCGGCCAGCATGCAGCGGTCAGCGTCGCCATCGAAGGTCAGGCCCAGGTCCGCTCCGCGCGATTTTACTTCGCGCGCAACGAACTCGGGATGCAGCGCGCCGCATTGCGCGTTGATATTGCGACCGTCGGGTGCGATGTTGAGCAGCGAGATGGTGGCGCGCCCATCGCCATTCAACCGGCGCAGAAGCTCGGGAGCGATTGGCGCGGCGGCGCCGTTAGCGCAATCGGCCACAATCTTCAAGCCGGAAAGCGAGAGCCCGGGTACGCAGTCGATGAGGAACTGAATGTAATCGCCCTGAAACGCCAGATTGTCCTCGACAGGCGCGAAGCGATGCGGATCCGAGATCTCTACCTGCGCGGCGTGGAACACGATCTCCTCTTCCATGGCCAGCTCGACCGCATCCGGGAGTTTGAATCCGTCGGCGCCGAAGAGCTTGATGCCGTTGTCAGCCCAGGGATTGTGCGAGGCGGAGATGACGACGCCTGCATGGAACCCGTGGGTTCTGGCAAGGAATGCGACCGCGGGAGTGGTGACCACGCCCGCGCTTTCAACAATGGCGCCGGCCTGGCGCAGGCCTTCGGCGAGAGTGGCCGCGATCCACGGGCCGGATTCGCGCGTGTCGCGCCCGAGGAGAACTTTGGGGCGCGCTTCAGTTTTTCGCAGCGTATGCGCGAGCGCGAGTCCGACGCCATAAATAGTCGTTGGATCGAGAGGGGGCTCTCCGGCAACGGCGCGAATGCCGTCGGTGCCGAAGAGTTTGCGTGTTCCGTTGGGGGTCATTTTGCCGATCTCTTGCCTCGTTTGCCGGTTGTGGGCGCTTGGGGAGCGCCGGATGAAATGGTCTCGACGCGGCTCGTAAATGATCCATCGGCGAGGCGCGTAGTGAGTTGGTCGCCGGAGCCGATCTGCGCCGTGGAACGAATGAGCGCGCCCTCTGACGAGAGGACCAGCGCGTAGCCGCGGTCGAGAACAGCCAATGGCGAGAGGGATTGGAGGCGAGCGTCGAGTGAGCCAAGCCGCGCAGATGAGGACTCGATCAGCCGCTCGAGGCTGCGGTCCAGGCGAGCGCGAAAGTCGGCAAGATGCGCGCGCGCATGAGCCAGCTTCTGGCGCGGGTCGTGATGCAGAACGGAGGCGGCAAGCCCGGCGATGCGATTCTGGCTGCGGCGCAGTTGGTTCACGACCGCAGCATCCATGCGCTCGGCCGCGTCGTCGAGCCGCTGGCCTAAACGATAGAGCAAGGCAGTCACGCGGGATTCGGCGCGGCTGATGGGGAAATGCATCAACCGCTGGCGGGCCTGCAGAAGCTGAAAGCGCGTGGCGCGTTCCAGGCGATGCGATTGTGTGGCGAGGCGCTCGGCGATCTTGTGCTGCGCCTCGGTGATGAGCTCGGCCGCGGCGGACGGAGTGGGGGCGCGCAGATCGGCGGCGAAGTCCGCAATGGTGAAGTCTGTTTCATGGCCGATGGCCGAGACAACGGGCAGCCGCGATGCGGCAATCGCGCGAGCCACCTGCTCGCTGTTGAAGGCGGCCAGGTCCTCGAGCGATCCGCCGCCGCGCGCAACAACAATCAGGTCGACGAGGTTCGTCGCGTTCAACTCAGCAATCGCGGCTACGATTTCAGCGGGTGCGGATTCGCCCTGCAC
>JBEKWT010000166.1:0-6784 GCA_049512795.1 Occallatibacter sp. | reverse complement strand
GGCTGCGGGAAAGCTGCATCCGATGGAGACCAAGAAGAAACTGGCGCAAACGATTACGGCGGGGTTCCACGGCGAGGCTGCGGCCCAGAGCGCGGACGAGAACTGGGCGCGGATGTTTCAGCAGAAGGGTGAGAGCGAGGACCTCGAAGAGGTTGCGGTCGCGTTCGCGGATGTGGCTGGATCTGAGCCGAATCAGATTCGGTTGCCGAAGTTGCTGGTGGCGATGGGCCTCGCGGCGAGCGGCGCCGAGGCGAACCGAAAGATCGCCGAGAAGGCTGTAAGAGTCGACGGCGAAGTTGCGAGCAGCGCGGTGATTTCGGTGGGGGCGTTGCCGGCGCGGCTGGTGGTGCGATTGGGGAAGCGGGCGAAGGCGGCGGTGATTGTCTAAGCGATTGCAGCCGTTTCAATTATTAACGTGAGGCCTTGCCGAGCACTTCTTTGTAGCGGGCTTTGACAACTCGAATCGGGTAGATGCTTCCATGCCCTTTTTTCCGGGCAGCGAGATGTTTTTCGTATTCGGCGGCTGCTCTCTTCCACTGTCGTTTCTCTTGCCAAATACAGGCGATACGGTAGCGACAGTCTGCGAGAGCGCTGCGGGCTTTGAGGATGCCCTCGCCGCATTCCCCATGCGCCAACTGTTCCTCGCCCCAACTTAACAGGTAGCGATAGAGGGAAAGGGCCTGGCTGTGACGGCCGAGCATGTCGAGTGCCCCAGCGAGTCCCCAGATTGCCATCGGGCAATATGGAGACACATGTAACGCCGTTGCGTCCCAATAGAGTGCGCGTTTGTACTGCCGCTGCTCGTAGAATGTCAACGCAAGACGGCTCAGGAGCCAGTGGTCTTTGGGCGCACTCTTGAGTTCGGCCTTGATCAGCCGGCGCGCGCCGATCCAATCGTCGGCCTTGATAGCTTTCTCAATCAGTTTCCCCGCATGGCTGTTCATTGGCCACAAGTCTACAACGAAGTGTGTTCGACGCCGTGTGACGAGGTGAGAAGAAGAGGGGGGTATGGCCAGCAACCCGGCGACCGGGGCCCGGACAGGGGCTAAAGCCCTCGCTCTTTTCGCGGTGCATTTGGCACGACTAAAGTCATGCCCTGATACGAAGCGATAAAAGCAACCGCAGGTCCTTCGACTCCCTTCGCTGTGCTCCGGTCGCTCAGGATGACAGTTCAGTGTTGATGGCAGTTGTTAGGTGGCGAGCGCGAAGGCGCGGGCGGAGTCGAGGAGTTTGGCGACGGATTCCTTCGAGCAGGATTCGGCGTAGATGCGCAGGAGGGGTTCGGTGCCGCTGGCGCGCAGCAGCAGCCAGGTTTCGGCGGCCTTGGGCTTGGTTGTCGCTTCGGGGTTGTCGAGAAAGAACTTCACGCCGTCGAGACTTTCCTGGTTGTAGATGGCCATACCGGCGAAGACGGGGTCGCCCGACTTGAGGGCGTGAGCACGCGCGATGACGGCGTTCTTCTGGGCTTCGGGCAGGTGGAGGTCGATGCGGCCGTACTGGTGCTCCCCGTACTCGGCCTGAAGGTCGGCGACAAGTTGGCCCAAAGTTTTCTTTTCCTGCGCCATGACGTTGGCGAGCATCAGGCAGTTGAGCAGGCCGTCGCGCTCTGGCAGGTGGCGCTGGAAGCCGATGCCGCCCGACTCCTCGCCGCCCATCACGATTTCGCGCTCGAGCATGAGGTCAACGACATACTTGAATCCGATGCCGTGCTCGATGAGCTCGCGGCCGTATTTCCGGGCGATGCGGTCGAGCATTTTGGTGGTGTTGAAGGCACGGGTAACAGCGCCGGGCCAGCCTTTGTACTGCAAGACCCAGCTCAGCAGTACGGAGTAGATTTTGTGCGGGTCGACGAATTGGCCATGCTCGTCGATGGCGCCGATGCGGTCGGCGTCGCCGTCGGTGCAGAGGCCGGCCTGGCAGCCGTTGGCTACGACCGCTTCGCCGAGGGCGCGGATGTTCGGCTCGATGGGCTCGGGATTGATCCCGGGAAAGAGCGGATCAGGGTTGGAGCGAATCTGCACGTGGGCCACGCCGAACCGGGCGAAGATGTCGGCGAGGATCGTGCCGCCGGCGCCGAACATGGAGTCGATGCAGAATTTCATGCCGGATTTAGAGATGAGGTCGAGATCGGCGAAATCCTCGATGGCCTTGAGATAGGTGGGCAGGAAGTCGACTTCAGTGATGGGCGCGGGTTGCGCGGCGCGGGCGACGGGTTTGCCGAGATACGACTCGATAGCCATGATCATGGCGGGCTGGCCGGAGCCGCCGTACCAGCCCTTGTACTTGACGCCGTTCCACTCGGCGGGGTTGTGCGAGGAGGTGATCATGATGCCGCCGGCAGCGCCGCGCTCGCGCGCGCCCCAGCTGAGGGCCGGCGTGGGCGTGACGGCGTTGGCCAGCATGACGGGAATGCCGGTGGCCGCGACGACTTCAGCGCAGGTGTGGGCGAAGGCTTTCGAGCCGAAGCGCGTGTCGTAGCCGATGCAGAGGCCCTTTGCGGGGTCCTCCTGCGCGGAGCCTTTGCGAGAGTGAATGTAGGAGGCGACGGCTTCAGCGGCAATGCGAACGTTGGCGAATGTGAAGTCGTCGGCGATAACGCCGCGCCAACCGTCTGTGCCGAATTTGATTGCGGGTTGAGGCATGGTTTGAAGCTTTGGTGTTCCCGGGAAGCAAATGAAAACAATAACAGGCGGAGCGGGGAGAGCGCACGGGGGCGGGGCGGGACCGCGCGAGTCGGCTTGGAAAGGACGTTCGTCAGGTCTAGAATAGGGCCAATCGTTGGTAGAGCAGAGGCGGTTCTTTCCCCCCGACCAAAATTCAGATAGAGGATTTGCCCATGTCGATTCTCAGCAGAACGGCGGGCGTTATGTTGCTGGCGGCGGCAACGGCCATGGCGCTGGCGCAACAGCCGGCGGGCGGGGCCCAGCGCGGCATCCAGCCGGAGAGCACCGACGAGCCAGCGGCGAAGAACGGCCACCAGTACATCGTGGCGATCGGAATCGATCACTACGAGAACTGGCCGATTCTGAGCACGGCAGTGAGCGACGCATCGGAGTTCGCCAAGCTGCTGACAAGCAAGTTCGGATTTGAGTATGCAGCGGAGCCGCTGACGGAAAAAAACGCGACGCGCGAGGCGATCATTTCGTTGCTTGAAGACGATCTGTCCGCGCGCCTGAAACCTGAAGACTCGCTGGTGATCTTCTTCGCCGGCCACGGGACGACCCACGACTACAAGATCGGCGATGAGCCGCGATCGGATGGATTCATTGTTCCGGTGGATGCGCGCGCGCCGGGCGCGAACGAGCACTGGAGCGACTACCTGAAGATCGAGGAGCTGCTGCACACCATCGACTCGCTACCCCCCTCGCACATTCTTGTGATTCTGGACAGTTGCCACAGCGGCATGGCGCTGGGGAACAAGTTCATGACGAGCCGCGCCGATACGCGTTTCGAACGGGACATGCTGGTGAAGGTGAGCCGCAAGGTGATCGCCAGCGCGCAGGGCGACCAGCTTGCCTCCGACAGCGGGCCGCTGCCGAATCACTCGCTGTTTACCGGGCTGATGATTCAGGGACTGACGAACGGGAAAGCGGACAGCTACGGGGAGGGATTTGTAACCTCGAGCCAACTGGGCGCCTTTGCACAACACGAGGTCGCAGTAGCTGCGCAATCGAAGCAAACTCCGCTGTTTGGTGCGTTCGACGATGACCAGGGAGGCGAACTGGTGATCCACATGGGCGCTGGAGCCCAGCCGGCTGCGGCGGACGGAGCAAACTCGGCGACCACTTTCACGAAATACGAAGCGTTGGAGCTGGATCGGCTGAAAAAGGATGGGAACCGCTATTGGCAAAATGACGATCCGCTGAAGAATTTTCCAGCGGCGCGAAGCGTTGCGCTCAAACTGTGCGACGCGGGAGACGACAGCGTCAAATACTGGGGATGCGAGCAGGCGGCACGGAGCTTCCGCAGCGGTCTTGGCGGAGGCACGGATTACGCGCAATCAGCGAGCCTGGCGCAGCACGCTTGCGACGGCAAAGATACCGACGCGTGCGTGTTGCTGGCGTCGCTCTACCAAACAGGAGAGAGCATTGAACCCGATCTCGAAAGCGCGGTGCGGCTGTTTCAGGATTCATGCAACAAGGGAAACCTGCGCGGCTGCTTCGGGCTGGGCAGGCTCTATATGGATGGCCACGGGGTGGCCAAGGATTACGCGCAGGCCAAGACGCTGTTTACCAAAGTGTGCGACGGCGGCGAGATGACGGGCTGCAATGGCCTGGGCGCGCTCTACAGCTTCGGCGATGGAGTGAAGCAGGATTACGCGCAGGCGATGAGCTACTGGCAGAAGGCGTGCGACGGCGGCATTGGAAGGGCCTGCGAAAACATTGGCCAGTTGTACTGGTTTGGAAAAAGCGTCAGCAAGGACCCGGTGCAGGCAGCAAACTTTTACCGCAAAGGCTGCTCAGCCGGCGAAATGGAAAGTTGTGCGGAGCTGGGATGGATGTACGAAAACGGGCAGGGCCTGAGCAAGGATCAGCCGCAAGCGCTGACGCTCTACAAGCAGTCCTGCGATGGCGACTCGGCGACAGGTTGCAACGAGCTGGGCAACCACTACCAGCTTGGCGACGGGTTGACCAAGGATTTGGCGCTGGCGGCGGTGAATTTTCGCAAAGCCTGCGACGCCAGCGCCGGCGTTTGGGGTTGCAACAACCTGGGGTTGCTCTACGAGCGGGGCAAAGGCGTAGGGCAGGACGTGACCGAGGCACTGCGGTTGTATCGCAAAGCCTGCGATGCCGGCCAGATGATTGCCTGCACCAACGCGGGCAACATGTATGTGAATGGGCGCGGGACGTCGAAGGACGAGGGAGAAGCGGTGCACATGTTCCGCACATCCTGCGATGGAAACTACCTGGCGGGGTGCGTTCAGCTTGGATACATGCTTGAATTTGGACAGGGAGCGACGAAGAATGAGCCGCAAGCGATCGGTCTCTTCCGCAAGGCTTGCGACGGCGGCGATACGAGGGGCTGCCTGGGACTTGGCGGCATGTTTGAGAGCGGCCAGGGCGTAGCCAAAGACGAGTCGCAAGCGGCGAAGTTGTACGGCAAGGCGTGCGATGCGGGGAACTTTGCAGGCTGCACCGATCTGGGCAACCTGACGGTGAGTGGCCGCGGCGTGGCAAAGGACGAAGCGGCGGGTTTTGCGCTTTACAAGAAGGGCTGCGACGGCGGCGATATGAACGGCTGCGTGAACTATGCGCTGGCCTATGAATCGGGACAAGGCGTCGCCAAGGATGAAGCGCAGGCGGCGCAGCTCTTCCAGAAAAACTGCGACGCGGCCGACCTGCGGAGCTGCACGCAGCTCGGCTACCTCTATTACAACGGGATCGGCGTGGCCAAGGACGAGACAAAGGTGTTTCAACTGACGCAGAAGTCCTGCGACGGCGGTGTGATGCTGGCGTGCTCCAATCTGGCCGCTACGTATTACTTAGGGGTGGGGATCGCGAAGAACGAACCCAAGGCAGATACACTGGACCGCCAAGCCTGCGATGGCGGCGAACCGAGAGGCTGCGCGGGCATCTCCGCTTTTGGATTTATGGATCAAGAGGGGTTCGACTCGGCAAAGGAATACGGCGGCCAGTTGACCAACTATCGCAAGGCATGCGACGGCGGTGACATGAAGGGCTGCGCGGCGCTGGCTTTTATGATTCGTAATGGCCTGGGCACAACGAGGGACCTCAGCGCCGCCAATGACCTGGCGCTGAAAGCCTGTGACGGCGGCGTGACGATCTCCTGCGTGGGGTACGGCGCAATCCTGTACGCCGGCGACGGCGTGAAACAGGACCTGGCACAGGCGCTGACCTATGAGCGCAAAGCGTGCGACGGCGGCGCGATGGCGGGCTGCATCTACGTTGGGTTCTTCTACCAAAATGGCATTGGCGCGCCGATCGACGCCGTGCAAGCCGCCGATTTCTACCGCAAGTCCTGCGACGGCGGCGAGCCAACGGGTTGCCGGGCTGTCGGTTGGCTTTATCGGAACGGCCTGGGCGTGGCGCTCAATGAAATGACGGCACTGAGCTTCTATCACAAAGCCTGCGATGGCGGCGATCAAGCGTCGTGGGCGGAATTGAAGGCAAATCCGTAGTACAGCGAATAGTGAGCGGTGGACAGAAAACGGCGGGGCGCGCAGCAGTGTAAACTAGCAATGACCCCAGAAACCGGTCCGCCACAGCGGACCGGTTTGCCTTGTGTCGGGACGTGGCTCAGCCTGGTAGAGCACTCGCTTGGGGTGCGAGGGGTCGGCAGTTCAAATCTGCCCGTCCCGACCAATTTCAGTCCTTAGTTCTCCGATCAACCTCTCGAAGGCAGGGATAGCTGCCAATTCCGGCCATCATTCTCTTGGGGTCGCTCGCTCAATTCGCTCGGGATTTCGCCTGTGTTCTCCGGCTGCACTCACGTCCGCAAAACGGCTCAAATTCAAATCTGCCCGTCCCGATCCATCAACTTCCCTTGCTCGACAATCATTTGGGCGACGCGGCTTGCATCAGAAAACATTGCGGATAGTTACTGCTTGACAATGGCCGGGTCTCCTATAATTCGTCCTCATGAAAGCCAAGCGAGATTTTGTTGTAAGTATATGGTTGGCAAAAGTATGCGTTGCCATCGCGGTCGCCTTGATTGCATCGGGAGCTCTGGGAACTGCCCAGACAACTTCGAGCACAAACGGGAAATACAAGATTGAAGAGACACGCCTGGGAGGGTGGTTCTGGAACCAATTGTTTGAGGCGCC
>JBEKWT010000165.1:0-6798 GCA_049512795.1 Occallatibacter sp. | reverse complement strand
CGGTTGAACCAATACACAGCACCGTGAACATCGTTGGTGCCGGATTTGGTAGCGACCTGTACTACGCCGCCGCCGGAGCGGCCAAACTCGGCCGGAGGAGTGCTGGTCGTCGTCTTGAACTCAGCGATATCCTCGATCGCCGGGAAAACCACGAGCGTGTTGACCAGCGACTCGTTGTTGTCAATGCCATCGATTATGAAGTTGTTGGACTGAGGCGGCAAACCGTCGACGGCCAGGGCCGCAGCGCCGGAATCGGCATTCCGCCAGGTTTCCGCGTTATTGGCCGGAGCGCTCGCATTGTCGGAGTACTGGCCACGGCCCACGCCCGGAGTCAGCAGAGCCAGCGTAGTGAAGTTGCGGCCGTTGAGCGGCAGATCGACGACTTGGTTTCCTTCGATGACTTCGCCGGCCGATGAAGTGGAAGTGTCGATCAGCGGTGCTGCGCCCGAGACCTGCACCGTCTCGCTTGCAGACCCAATTTTCAGGGTGAAGTTGAGCGTTTTCACTTCGGATATTTCCAGGGAAAGCGTCGTGGCCTCACCCTGGTAGCCCTGCCTGGTTGCTTCCGCCTTGTAGTTGCCAATGGGCAGAGCATTCACCGAAAAGCTTCCGTCGGCCTGGCTTTGGACAGAGACCGCACGGTTGGTCGCGAGATCGGTGACGGTGATGGTGGCGCCGGGGACAACAGCACCCGAAGCATCGGTCACCGTGCCCGTCACGCTGCCGGTGTCCGACTGTGCGAACAGGCTGGACGCGCCCAGAGACATCAGGAGCAAAGCAAGCGCCATGAGCGTAAGGTGCATGGGGCGATGCCGGTTGGGAAGTAAGCTGCTTCTATTCAACATCACAATGTCCTCCAAAAGACTGCGTTGACGAGCGTTGACTGTTTCGAGAGAGATTCGGCCGGGCTGAAACCCCTTTTCTTAGCCACCGATGAGGAAACGCCCGTATGCAGGCTTGGTCAATCCACAAGCCGCCAATTCGCCGTCAATTGAGCATCATCAAATAAGGCATTTATTCTAAATAGCTTGTCATGTCACATCTCCCGGTTACTTGATCGGTTTGAAGCAGTCCACTTGCCGTTTGTGCCCTTTTGGTGCTTTCCTCGTAGACTGATCCAGTAAGCATGGGTTGCTGGAACGCGTATGAACACGGGAGCACAGAGAAACGGCGCCACGCTGATGCAGTTCGGCATCTTTGAAGCCGATCTGGAAGCAGGGGAGTTGCGGCGCTCCGGGACGCGAGTCCGCCTGCAGAGCCAACCCTTCAAACTGCTGGCGGCGTTGCTGGAACACCCAGGCGAGGTGGTTTCCCGCGAGACGTTGCAATTGGAGCTTTGGGGCGCGGACACAACCGTCGATTTCGACCACAGCCTCGGGATCGCCGTGAACAAGCTGCGCGAAGCCCTGAACGACTCCGCCGAAAACCCGCGCTTTGTTGAGACGCTGGCCAAGCGCGGCTACCGCTTCATCGCCCCGGTCAAAGTGGCCGATCCGCACGCCCCTGCAGCAGTTGCGGATTCCGCCGCACCGCAGGCTCGAGCAGGTCCCGCGCATAGGTGGTGGATAGAAGGATGTCTGGCTCTCGTTTGCCTGTTGCTGGGTTTGTTTCTCCTTGTGCGCCAACCTGTTCGCCGGCCTTACCGCGTGGTTCAAGTTACTTTTTCGGGCCATGTGCTCACCAACGACTTAGATGTCGAAAGTTTCTCCAGCTCTGCCAGTGATGGCACGCGCATCTACTTTTCGCATATGGACAACGGCAATCCGGTGCTCGCTGTCGCATTGGCCGCGAACGGCGAAATCAGCAACTTTCCCTTGCCCTCTGAGATTGGCGCGCCCCTCATCGGTTCACTCTCGCCGGATGGTTCAAAGCTCGTTGTGCGCAGCCATCTGCAAGCCGAGCCAGAGCAACCTTTGTGGATTGTGCCGACCTTGGGTGGAGATGCCGACCGCGTTCCCAATGTTCTGGCTCACGACGCCACCTGGATGCCGGATGGGCGCCGCTTGCTCGTCGCCAGCGGCAATGACCTCACCATTGTTGGAGCCGACGGCAGTGACCCGCACCGGCTGTTGACCGTCCAGGGTCTGGCCTTCTGGCTGCGCTGGTCGCCCAACGGCAAGCGGCTTCGCTTCACGGTGCGCGACTCCAAGCGCCAGACCGCCGAGCTCTGGGAAGTGATGGCCGACGGTTCCAACCCTCACCCGCTCTTTCCCGGCTGGAGCCAGCCCGCCTCGGAGTGTTGTGGAAACTGGACCCCCGACGGCCAATACTTCGTCTTTCAGTCCTCGCACAGCGACAGTGCCCGCAGCGAGATTTGGGTCGAGCGCGAGCAGCCCTGGTACCTGGCCGATCGCGAGCCTCGGCAGATCACCAACGGTCCGCTCAATTACCAGGCTCCCAGCACCGCGCCAGGCGGCGATCATGTTTACTTCATCGGCGCCACCTCGCAATTCGAGCTGCTCCGCGCCGTGGCCCAATCCTCCACCTTCACCACCCTCGACCAGAACCTGAGCGCGGCCTCGTTCGCGCAATACTCTCCTGACGGAAAATGGATTGCATGGCTCAACGCCTCTGACAACTCGCTCTGGCGGAGTCGCGTGGATGGCAGCGAGCGTCTCGAACTCACCACCCCGCTGCGAAGCATCTTCACCATGAAATGGTCGCCTGACGACCGCCGATTGGCGGTCATGGGCCTCGAGCCGGGTAAGCCATGGAAGATCTATCTCATCGACGCCGAGGGCGGAAAGCTTACGCCAGTGCTGAACGAAGATCGGAACGAGGCTGATCCGGCGTGGTCGCCCGATGGCCAATCGATCGTCTTTGGACGGCTGCCCGATCGCATGGACAACGGCCAGCCGAAAGCGATCTATCTCCTCAATCTTCAAACGCACAAAGTCACTGAGATCCCCGGCTCGGCCGGCCTGTTCAGTCCACGCCTCTCACCCGACGGCCGCTTCATCGCTGCCATGCCGCTTGATCAGCGTGCGTTGCTTCTATTCGACCGGACTACGCAGCATTGGACCAACCTCACTGTCCAGGGTGTCGGCGACCCAACCTGGACCCACGATAGCCGATCGATTTATTTCCAGGACTTTCTCGCGACAGGCAAGCCGATCTATCGCGTCGCGGTGCCAGCCGGCAAGCCGCAACTGGTGGCGACCATCAGCAATCTACGCCCCATCGCCGCCACCGACTACCGCCTGATCGGTCTTGCACCCGGTGATCTACTCGTCGTTACAGCCCGCACGCCTGCAGTCAACCTCTATGAAGTTGACCTGAACGAACGCTGACAGAATTCCCAGGTGTCCGGGCTCGGCCTGTGCTTGACCCGGTGACTGCGACCAGCGTATGTTTGCGGCTTGAAGCTGCCACGGATCAGCGGCATTTTGTTGCATTGCACTTCCTTGCCTGGCCGCTTTGGCATCGGCGATTTCGGACCATGTGCTTACGAATTCGCTGACTTCCTGCACGCTGCCGGACAGAAGTTGTGGCAGGTGCTGCCGCTCAATCCGACTGGATACGGCGATTCCCCCTACCAATGCTTCTCCGCTTTTGCCGGCAACCCGTTGTTGCTGAGCCTTGAGCGCTTGCGGGATCAGGGACTGCTCCAGGAATCGGACCTGGCTCAGGCGCCGCGCTTTCCAGAGAACTCAATCGACTTTGGGGCGACGATTCAGTTCAAGAGACCGGCGTTGCGCCGGTCAGCAGAGGCTTTTTTTGCTGATGCTTCTCGCTCGGATCGCGCGGCCTTCGACCGCTTTTGTGAAAGTGCCAGTCCCTGGCTCGACGACTTCGCGCTCTTCATGGCCCTGAAGGATGTACACAACGGAACCGCCTGGACCACATGGGACGAAGCAATTCGCCGCCGCGAACCGCGCGCCGTCAGCGAATGGACGCTTCGGCTTGCGCCCCAGTTGAACGCCATCAAGTATTGGCAATTCGAGTTTTTCCGCCAGTGGGAAGACCTCAAGACGTATTGCCGGCAACGCGACATCCGCCTGATGGGCGACATCCCCATCTACGTCGCGCACGACAGCGCGGACGTCTGGGCTCGCCCGGAACTCTTCTATCTCGACGATCGGGGCAATCCGACCGTGGTTTCCGGCGTGCCGCCTGACTACTTCAGCGCCACCGGGCAGCTTTGGGGCAACCCGATCTATCGCTGGGATTTGCTGGAGGCCGACGGATTCAGGTGGTGGATCGAGCGTTTCCGCGCCTCGCTCGCCCTCTTTGATCTGGTGCGGCTGGATCATTTCCGCGGCTTTGAATCCTACTGGGAAGTTCCGGCCGGCGAGACGACCGCCATCCACGGTCGCTGGGTCAAGGCGCCGGGAAACAGGCTTCTGTCGGCGCTGCGGAACGAATTCGGCGAACTCCCGATTGTGGCCGAAAACCTGGGAGTGATCACGCCGCCGGTGGAGCAACTGCGAGAAGAGTTCGGCCTTCCGGGGATGAGCATCCTGCAGTTTGCGTTTGGCACCGATCCGCAGGCGCCGTCCTTCCGTCCGCATCATTACCGCCGCGATCTGGTCGCCTACACCGGAGGTCACGACAACGACACCGTGGTCGGCTGGTGGTCGAGTTCGGGCGCGGCCGACAGCACTCGTTCTTCAGAGGATGTGCGCCAGGAGCATGAGTTCGCGCGCGCCTATCTCAACTTCCATGACGATGCGGAGATCAACTGGATCATGATTCGCGCGGTGGAAGCCTCCGTCGCCTCCGTCGTAATTGTTCCCCTGCAGGATGTGCTGGGGCTGGGCAGTCGAGCGCGCATGAATCTTCCCGGCACGGTGAGCGGAAACTGGAAATGGCGTTATAGTCCAGGCGCATTGAGCGGCGAATTGAGCGCCAGACTGCAATCCCTGACCGCGCTCTACGATCGCTAGGCAGGTACTCTAAAGGGAAGCTGGAGAGCCGAATTCATGGACAAACCACCGCGCACGTTCTGGCAGATCTGGAACCTGAGCTTCGGCTTTTTCGGCATCCAGTTTGGTTGGGGATTACAGATGGCGAACATGAGCGCCATCTACGAATACCTGGGCGCGCGTGCCGATCAGATTCCGATTCTGTGGCTAGCCGCGCCGCTCACAGGATTGCTGGTGCAGCCGATTGTCGGCCAGGCCAGCGACAGCACCTGGGGCCCATTGGGCCGGCGCAGGCCTTACTTCCTCGCCGGCGCGATTCTGAGCTCGACGGCACTCATCCTTATGCCGCGATGTTCCGCTTTGTGGATGGCAGCGGGGCTGCTCTGGATTCTTGATGCCAGCATCAACATCAGCATGCAGCCCTTTCGCGCGTTTGTGGCCGACCTGCTGCCGGAATCCCAGTGCACTCAAGGCTTCGCCATGCAGAGCCTTCTCATTGGCCTCAGTACTGTGATTGCCTCGGCGCTGCCTTTTCTGCTGACCAATGTATTTCACATGGCCCAGACTCGGGCCGCGGGCACGATTCCCTTCACGGTGCGCTTTTCTTTCTACATCGGCGCCGCGGCTTTTTTGTGCGCGGTGCTGTGGACCGTTTTCACCACCAAGGAGTATCCACCGGAAAACATGGTTGAGTTTCGCAAGCAAAAGGCGGAGCGCGCGGGCATCGCGGCTGGAGCTCGCGAAATTCTGGTTTCGATCCGCGAGATGCCGCGCACGATGCGGCAACTCGCCTGGGTCCAGATCTCCACCTGGCTGGGATTGTTTTGCATGTGGCTCTACTTCCCGGTGGCTGTGCCGCGCAACGTCTTCGGCGCCTCCGGCACAAACTCTCCCCTTTATTCCGCGGGAGCGGAGTGGGCGGGCGTCTGCTTCGGGATGTATTCGCTGGTGTGTTTCGCTTTTTCGTTTGCGCTGCCCGCAATTGCGCTCAAGCTTGGCCGCAAGGCAACGCATAGCTTGTGCCTGATATGCGGCGGCCTTGGACTGCTTTCCGTGGCCGTGATTCGCAGCAAGTATCCGCTTTTGCTCTCCATGACCGGAGTCGGGATTGCCTGGGCCAGTACGCTCTCCATGCCTTATTCCATTCTTTCCGGATCTCTGCCTCCGGGAAAAACTGGTGTCTACATGGGAATCTTCAACTCCTTCGTGGTGATTCCGGAGATTGTTGCGTCGCTTGGGTTCGGCTGGGTGATGGACCATTTGCTGAACAACAATCGCCTTGCCGCGGTGGTTGCGGGCGGAGTCTTCTTTATCCTGGCTGCGCTGCTCACGCAAAAAGTTGAAGACCTCGACGACCCGCATTTTCTCCGAAAATCCGCACCGGTTGACGCCGGCGCAGCACGCCTATCCGCATAGCGACAAACTCAGGAGTGAATTCGTCGCGTTGCCGCACTTGCTGGCTAAGCTCCAGATCGCTTCATCGGAACGGCCGGCCTTTCACTTGCCCAGAGCCTTCACGCAAGGTGAGCAGTTGGTTGGCGGCCGCGCCGTGGATGTGCTCGACCAATCCGGAGGGCCAGCGAACTTCAATGTCCGCAGTGGTTGCCGCGCCCAGGCCGAAGTGCAAGCGCGGATCGTTGGATGAGAGGAAGCTGCATCCGCTCACGACCTCCTGGACCTGCAACTTTCCCGCGTAGCGCACCACCACGCGTGCGCCGATGGCGCTGCGGTTACTCTTGACGCCTTCCAGGCGAACCTTGATCCAGTGATTGCCGGAGGGTGCGTCGTTACGAAGCAGCGTGGGCGGCTCGTTGACGTTCATGATGAGAACGTCCATGTCGCCGTCATTATCGAAGTCGCCAAAGGCAGCGCCGCGGCTGCAATGGGGCGTGTTGATGCCCGGGCCGGCATCGGCGCCCATCTCAACGAAGGT
>JBEKWT010000164.1:0-6799 GCA_049512795.1 Occallatibacter sp. | reverse complement strand
CAATCCCGCCGTTCGTCGAGGCCGGTGACGACGGCGTTACCTTCAAGAAAGTGGCCGACTTTCCGTTTAGCAGCATGGTGCAGCGGACGGTTTCGTTTAATGCCGTGACGGCGCGATTCTTCCGCGTCGTCTTTCCCGCGCAGCCGGCTGGGGTGCCCGATCACGACCACAAAATCACGGAGCTTGTGCTGGCGAGCGGCGCGCGCATGAACCAATGGGAGCAGCGCGCCGGATACGCCAACGCGCGAGACTTTTACGCCATTCGCGATCCGCAAGTGGCGCCAAAGTTCATCGTGCCGCCGGGCGACGTAATTGATCTGACCGGAAAAATGACCGCCGATGGAACGCTTGATTGGACACCGCCGATCGGAAACTGGATGGTGCTGCGCATTGGTTCCTCGCTCACCGGCCATGAGAATGGGCCTGCTCCGGCGGAAGCGACAGGCCTTGAGGTGGATAAGCTGAACCGCGAGTATGTGAAGAACTATGTTGACGGCTATCTCAAGATGTATGCGGACACAGTTGGCCCGGAAAGCATGGGCAAGGACGGAATCTCGTACTTACTCACCGACAGCATCGAAGTAGGACCGCAGAACTGGACGGATAACATCCTGGAGGAATTCAAGCAACGGCGCGGCTACGATGCGCGTCCCTGGTTGCCGGCACTTACAGGCGTCGTGATCGAGAGCACCGAAGACACCGACCGCTTCCTTTGGGACTATCGGCGCACGCTCGGGCAGCTTCTCGCGGAAAACCACTACGGTGAAATTGCCGATGACTTACACAGCCATGGGATGAGTTACTACGGAGAGGCGCTGGAGTATCATCGACCGTCTCTCGGCGACGACATGGAGATGCGCAGCAAGACCGATGTTCCCATGGGAGCCATGTGGACCTGGGCAAACAATCCAGGACCGGATATCGACTACATCTCCGACCTGCGCGGCGCTGCATCCGTGGCTCATATCTATGGGCAGAATCTGGTTGGCGCAGAGTCGATGACCTCGCGCGGTCCAGCGTGGTCCTACTCGCCCGATAATCTGAAAAAAGTTGCGGACCTCGAATTCGCGCTTGGCGTAAACCGCTTCGAGATTCACGAGTCCACGCACCAGCCAGTTCCCGAAATGGCGCCTGGACTGACGCTCGGTCAATACGGATTGTGGTTCAATCGCAACGACACCTGGGCCGAAGAAGCAAAGCCGTGGGTCACTTATCTTGCTCGCTGCTCCTACTTGCTCCAGCAGGGCCATTTTTCCGCGGACGTCGCATATTTTTATGGCGAAGAGGGTCCGCTAACCGCGGTCTTCGGATGGAAACCGATCGAGGACGCGCCGGACGGATACGGCTTTGACTTTGTGAACAGCGACGTGGTGCTTCACGAATTGTCATTCAAGGATGGACGGCTGGTAACTCCCGGAGGCACGAGCTACCGGATTCTCTATCTTGGCGGGCGAAGCCAGCGAATGACGTTGCCTGTGCTGCGCCAGATCAAGAGTCTGGTTACCCAAGGCGCAGTTCTGGTGGGCAGCAGACCAACGGATTCGCCGAGTCTGGCCGATGATGAAAAGGAGTTTCAGCGGGTAGCGGATCAGCTTTGGGGGGGGCGGTCCGCGACTGGCCAATCGATGCGGAAGGTCGGGAACGGCAGAGTCTACACGGGCATGAGCGCGAACGATGTTCTGGCGGCGCTCGGCGTGGCGCGCGATTGGGCGTACACAAAGCCGGAAGCCGACACCACGCTGATGCTTGTCCACCGCAAGCTCGACGACGGCGACATTTATTTTGTCGACAACCGCCAGGATCGCGCCGAGAATGTCGACACAACCTTCCGCGTGGAAGGGAAGGCGCCGGAGCTTTGGGACCCTGCCACGGGCGCGACGCAGCCGGTTTCGTATCGGATCGCAGAGGGCCGTACGACAGTTCCACTGCATCTCGACCCGTTTGGAACGACTTTCGTCGTCTTTCGCGCGCCGGCTGCAAAAAGCAAACTCGAATTGCCGATGACGCACGAAACCGTGATCGACAGCCTGAACGAGGCTCTCAACGGCGATTGGAGCGTCAGCTTCGAGCGGGGCAAAGGCGTTCCTGAGACCGTCGGCTTCGATCACCTCGTCTCCTGGACCGGGTTGGCCCTTCCAACTTCGGACGATGGCGTCAAGTATTTCTCCGGCACGGCAACATACACGAAGACGATTGAGGTGCCGGCGGACGATCTGGCGCAGGGAGCGCATCTCTGGCTGGATCTGGGCGACGTGCGAGAGATTGCCGACGTGACGGTGAATGGCGCGGATCTCGGCATCTTGTGGAAGACGCCGTTCAAAGTCGATGTTACAGGCGAGATCGGACCGGGCAAAAATCGGATAGAAATCCGAGTGACCAACCTTTGGGTGAATCGCATGATTGGCGACCAACAATCGTGGGCAATGAAGAAGTATGCGTTTGCCGGCTTCACGCCGTACAAAGCTGATTCGCCGCTACTGCCGTCGGGACTGCTGGGGCCAGTGCGCTTGATTTCCGTCGCCGAAACCCAGGCTGCGAAGTAAAACCCAGAGGCGCCACAGAAAATACTTGCAGTTTGCAAGGAAAATTGGGAAGAATGGCAAAGCGGTGTTCCCCTTGAGGCGGCCTCAGTGCCCAAAGCGCCGCCGGAGTCGAAACTGAATAGCTGCACCAGGCAGGAGGTCATCATGAGCGGTGTGCGAGTACTCGTCGGGACGCACAAGGGTGCGTTCGTCCTGAACTCCGACGGCAAGCGAAAAGACTGGACGGTGAGCGGGCCTTTCTTCGCCGGCTGGGAGATCTACCACATGAAGGGCTCGCCGGTTGACCCCAACCGGATCTACGTCTCGCAGACGAGCGGGTGGTTCGGACAACTCATCCAGCGTTCGGATGATGGCGGCAAGACGTGGCACCAGCCCGGATTGCCCAATGAAGCGATCCCCGCCCCGGGGCCGCCGGCGGCGCTGCCCAATCGATTTGTATACGACGCGTCGCCGGAGACGGGAAAGCCGCTGACCACGCACCAGTGGTACGACGGCACGCAGCATCCATGGGAGTTCAAGCGCGTGTGGCACATCGAGCCCTCGCTCACCGATGCGGAGACGGTCTATGCTGGCGTGGAGGACGCGGCGCTGTTTCGCTCGACCGATGGAGGCGAGAATTGGCACGAGCTCTCGGGCCTGCGCGGACACGGCACCGGTCCCAAGTGGCAGCCGGGCGCGGGCGGCTTGGGATTGCACACCATCATTCTCGATCCCACCGATCCCAATCGGATCTACATTGCCATCTCTGCCGCCGGCGCGTTTCGCACCAACGATGGCGGCGTGACGTGGAAGCCGATCAACAAAGGACTGCGCTCGCAATACATTCCCGATACCGACGCCGAGGTCGGCCACTGCGTTCATCACGTAGCCATGCACCGCTCGCGTCCCGATGTGCTGTTCATGCAGAAGCACTGGGACGTGATGCGCACCGACGACGCCGGCGAGAACTGGCGTGAAGTGAGCGGCAACCTGCCAACCGACTTCGGATTCGCGATCGACGTTCATGCGCACGAGCCGGAGACACTTTATGTCGTTCCGATCAAGAGCGACTCCGAGCATTTCCCTCTCGACGGCAAGTTGCGCGTCTACCGCAGCCGCACCGGCGGCAACGAATGGGAGCCGCTGGCCAAGGGGCTGCCCGAGAAAGATTGCTACGTGAACGTGCTGCGCGATGCAATGGCTGTCGACACGCTCGACGATTGCGGCGTTTACTTTGGCACTACGGGCGGTCAGGTTTACGCGTCGGCTAACTCGGGCGATAGTTGGGCGCCGATCGTCCGCGATCTGCCGGCCGTGCTCTCGGTTGAAGTGCAAACGCTGAATTAAACAGGGACCAAGGGACCAAGGGACCAAGGGAGCACGGAAGCGAGTAGGCAACGATGAGGGAGTCTGCGCCCTGACCGAAACAGCAAAGACGAGCGAGGCGGCGAAGACGAGCGCGGCAACCGTGCGTGTCGGGCTGCCGTATCATTTGCGCAACCTGGCGCACGTCGAAGGCGATGTGCTGCTTGAAGTTTCCGCGCCGGTCACGATTCGTTCTGTTCTGGACGCGCTCGAAGCGCGTTACCCCATGCTGCGCGGAACCATTCGCGATTACTCGACGGGCGAGCGGCGCGCGTTTCTGCGCTTCTTTGCCTGCGAAGAAGACTGGTCGCTGGAATCTCCGGACAAAGCGTTGCCCGACACTGTCGCGTCTGGAAAAGAGCCGCTGCTGATTCTGGGTGCGATCGCCGGCGGGTGAAAAATGCAGGGACCAAGCGAACGTGGGACCAAGGGAACAAGAAAGCAGGGATCGGAAGAACGGGGAACAGGGAGCCGGAGACGCCCTAGTGTTCGTCTTCGCCGAGGCTCTTATGGATGAGTCGCGAGATACTTTTTCATTGGGTCCCAATAGCGCAAGTGCCATCCGGGGTCGAGGTGGTCAAATTCGCCTTCGGGAAAGCCGGTGTGGTCGAGCACCAGCGTCGTGCCGGCGGTCGATGCCTTCAGCTCAAAATGAACGATTGAATAGACGCCCGGGTCCCAATGCGTGGGCCGCCACGCCTGGACGATCCGGCTGCTGGGAATGATTTCGATGTTCCGGCCCTCGATCAATCCACCAAATGTATTGAACGCGCCGCCCGCGCTCGGGTCGATTGTCGCCGCCATTCCTGTGAATGCTGCGAATTCCTTCGAATCCAGAAGCACGTGGAAGATTCGATCCGGCGTGGCGCTAAACTCGATCTCCTGATGAAGGGAGGTCCGCGCCTGGTTGGCGGAAGTTGCGGGCGTTTGCGCCATGTCAGGCTGCTGCGCGATGGCGCGCAGCCGTGAAACAGAAAGCGCGAATCCTGCCGCGGCCCCGGCGAGCGCTCGGCGGCGCGTGATCTGGTTAGTGCTGATGTTCATTCCGACCTCGCAGATCCATCGCTGCAACAGAGCATCATGGGAACACGGCAGGATGTTATGTTCAAGAACATATTTTGATGGACAAATCGGAAGCGGCTCAAAGATACTCGTGGGACTGGACTCGTGGGGTCATACTCGTAGAACCAGACTCGTTGGCTTAGGGGGATTCCATGCCGTATCCGGAAGGGCACCGCGCCGAAGTGAAGAAGAGGATCGTGGAGAGCGCTCGCAGGCTGTTTAACCGCCATGGCTTCGAGCAGGTATCGCTCGACGAAATCATGATGGGAGCGGGCCTGACGCACGGCGGATTCTATAGCTACTTCAAGAGCAAGAGCGATCTCTATATCGAGGCGCTGAACTGCTTTTTCACTGACCCGGAATGGAAGAACTGCTGGGATGACGTGGAGATCAACCCGAAATCCGCAGACTTCGGGCCGCAAGTGATTCGCGCATATCTTTCGCGCCAGCATTTTGAAGATGTGGAGAACTCCTGCCCGATGGTTGCTCTCCCTGTCGACGTCACGCGCGGAGATGCGCGGCTGAAACGCGCGTTTGAAACTGTGTTTGCAGCGATGGTGAGCATTCTGGAGCGGAGCATGAAAGGCCGGGGGCGGGATGCTCGTGTTCGAGCGCAGGCCACAGCCGCATTGTGCATTGGGGGCATGGTCGTCGCACGTGCGATGGAGAGTCGCGGCGCGGCCGATGCGCTGCGCGACGCATGCATGAGAGTCGCGCTGGAACTTGGCGGGTTGCGTCGGAAGTCCGCGAAGAGCAGAAGCTGGTCCCCGTCGAGGCGGCGCGTCACTCGTGGGTGGCTAGTTCCTCAATGGCTGCCGGGGAAAGCACCGGGCGCTTTTCGCCGAGGTAGCCGTCAGCAAAGATAATGTTGCGGGCCAGCCCCACTTTGCTCAGGCCCATGATGATGATGCCGTTCAGGTCCAGCTCGCCCTTGCGCATTCCGTGGAACGCGGAGCGCGGAAAGCGATGATGGTTGTTGTGGTAGCCGTCGCCGAACGTGAGCGCCGCAAGAACGGTATTGTTCTTGCTGTTGTTCCTCATGTTGAAGTTCTCATAACCGAAGGTGTGGCCGAGAGAGTTGACCGCCCAGACGGAGTGCTGAAAGAGCACGGTTCGCAGGAAGGCCGCGAAGACGCAGCCCCACGCATCGGTCAACCCTCCAAACGCATAGCCTACCAGCCAGGGAATGGCTATCGAAACAACCGGCCAGACGTAGTGGGTACGGGCATAAAACTGGATCACGGGATCGCGCGCCAGATCGCGGCCGTAGACGTTGATGTCGGTAGTGGTGTCGTCGAACATCCAGCCGATGTGCGAGTGGAAGAGTCCCTTGAGCGACCCTTCGTGGCCGCAGTGACCGTCGACGAAGGGGCTATGGTTGTCGCCGCAGTGGTCGGTCTGGGAGTGATGCCGGCGGTGGTCGGTAACCCAGGTGAGCACTGAGCTCTGAAACGACATGGAGCCGAACGCGCCTAAAAGGTACGCCACCCAGGGCTCGGTCTCAAAACTTTTGTGCGAGAAATAGCGATGGAAGCCGACGCCCGTACCCATTCCAACGATGAAGTAGCCGACGATGAAGGTGACGACCTCGACCCAGTGGATGGGATGGTAGCGGAACCAGAAGATACTGGCCACGGAACCGGCCAGGGGCAAGCCGATCAGGAAGGTGTTATCGATGCGCTTCTTGAGAGCGGCACGGCCAGCGATCATGCCAATGGGCTGGGCGACAGCGGCGGGTTGGCTGGTACGGGAGATCGCCATTCGAACGCTCCAAGTCTCTCTAGTTTCGCAGAGTACATTCTCCGGAGGCAACCGGACTACGGTTTTTTCGATGCGTGAGACGGCCGGTT
>JBEKWT010000163.1:0-6812 GCA_049512795.1 Occallatibacter sp. | reverse complement strand
ACGAACCGCACCATTTCAACAGTCGAAGCACTGCGCGTCGAGCTCGACAAGACGCGCCGCCGCGGCTACGCGGTCGACGACGAGGAGCTTGAGGAAGGCCTGCGCTGCATCGCCGTTCCGGTTCTGGACGCGCAGCGGCTGCCGGTGGCCGCGGTCAGCGTCTCCGGGCCGTCGTTCCGCGTCACGGCGCAAAAACTGCCGGCCATCGCCAACCATCTGCTGCAATGCGTGCGTGGGATTTCGGTGGACATGGGCTACGTGCCTTCAACGCGCGCCGCGCGAGCCGTCGTGAACGCGTAATCGAAGGAAACGCCGGTCGGCCGTTGGGCAAATCACGGGCTTCGGCGCATGCCGAGGGACGTACGTTTCTGATACACTCATGAATGTTGCCGCCGCGTGAACGCGCTGTTTTTGTGGCGCACGAAAGCGCGGCAGATGCAATCAAACAGCCCTCCCAGGGCGCGGAAATGCGAGACTCCCAGGGGCCGCATTCCCGGTTCACAGATTTTCCTTGGGGACGTAGCTCAGTTGGTCAGAGCGCTGCCCTGTCACGGCAGAGGTCGCGGGTTCGAGCCCCGTCGTCCCCGCCAGAATTTCAGAGTGAGAGTTTCAAGGCGTTGTCGTTGATGATCCGAAGGTAGATGAGCGCTTCTGGCGATAATGCGCCCATCGAAAAAGCCGTAACGAGTCAATCGACAGCAATCACTTGTCCGATCAGCCGGTTTTACGTTGGCCGATCGGGTTGAGGACTGGCGTGGTAGTCGGTGATACTCCCGGAATTCAAACACTGGCAGCATCCTCAGAGGTCATGCTTCAAAAAGGGGTGGTGAGAATCGATCGGCCGCCACAGCCTTTTGAAATGGCCAAGACCCTGGAATAGCTGCCATTTCTGTTGGCAAAGCCCTCGCAAACTGTGTCATCTATCTCACTGAAAACGAAAGTTAATTTTGGACGAAAAGAGCCGTTTCAAAACTTGTGGGTTGCGAGACAGAACGGGTGCTGGCGTTCATTTTCTCTGGCAACCCGCTGAAACGGAACCCCATGTTCTCTTGAGCTAAGGGTGTGGGCGCCGCGGGACTTACATAGACCTCAAAATGAGGGCGAGGGTCTCCAACGAACGTTCCCAGAGTGTTTGATGCCAGAGGTAGTCGTCTGCGGAGATGAACGCAGTTTGGCGGAGTCCGAGAACGCTGCTGCCGAAGTTACCCCGAATTCGGAAATCAACCAGGCTTTCGGCAGAATTCGGACTGCATACCTTGCGCCACTTCAGGCGCATCTTGCGGTAGTGGCACGAGAGGAAGCAGCCGACGATGCTCGTGACGACGCGGCCGGCGCGCCAGTGATCGAGTCCGTAGCCGTTTGTTCTTTTTGTGGCTACGATCGACGACCCTTCCGACTGATCAGGCATGGAGATCCACGCCTCAAGATACTCGGGCTCGGTCAAGGCCTGGGAGATTCGGCGCGCATCCGCATCGACATTGACGGAAAGAGCGATGGCCCAACCCGATCGTGGCGCCGGATAGATGGCGGGATTAAGTCCTTGTACCTCTTGCTGCGGGGAACCTGAAAGTGTCTCTAGCACGACTTTGACCTCATATCGTGGACAGTGCATGTGGCAGACCAATTTGCGCATCTGGGCCGGAAGAGTGATGGATGCCTCCCCAAATGGGACCAGCAGCGTTTTGCCGAGAGGAGCCTCATCTTTATAAGAGGGTCTTCGGTCGACTGCGTCCTTCGCGCTTCTTCCGATCGGGAGATTTGCAGAACGCACCTTCCAATTCAGGGATTGCGGGTTGGACTGCTGGAGAACTGTGACGAACAGCGCTTCTCTTTCGCTGGAACGCAAATCCATCCATTCGACAATCCGTTGAAACCGTGCGCCCTCTTCAGGAAACCGGAGATTCAAATGCGCTGAAGACGATCGCCGAGCGAGGAGCGGTAACTGCGGCCCATTGCGACCTTCTGGCCGTTATCGAGGATGACCACCGAGTCACCATTTGCTTCCCGGCGCACTTCTTTCACATACTTCAGGTTCACGATGAAGGAACGATGGACACGCAGAAATCCACGCGGGTCAAGCCGATCCTGTAGATGCGCCATAGTCTCGCGCAGAAGGTGTGTCTCAGTGGCAGTGCAAAGGCGGACGTAATTCCCTTCGGCGCCGATCCAACGAATGTCGGAGACAGGAAGGAAGAGGATGCGCCCGCGAGACTTGAAGACAATGCGATTGGTGTACAGATTCAGAGCCGGGGCGGGGCCACTGCTGGGGCCGGGACTCTGCTGCTGCGCGGCAGACTGCTCGCGAACGCGCTGAATAGCCGTGTGAAGCCGTTCGCGCGTAAATGGCTTTAGAAGATAGTCGACCGCATTTACCTCGAAAGCGCGCACCGCATATTGGTCGAATGCCGTGGTGAAGATGATGCGCGGCGCCGGAGTTTCGCTCTCGCCGGCAAGGGCTCCGACGACATCGAATCCATCCATGCCGGGCATTTGGATATCGAGAAAGACAAGCTCGGGATGGGCGGCGCGCACCAGCTCGATGGTTTCAAGCGAAGTAGCCGACTCACCGACGATCTCGATGTCGTTTTCGTCGCGAAGCAACTGGCGCAGCTTCTGGCGGGCCAGGACTTCATCATCCGCAATGACTGCGTGAATCATCACACACCGAACCTTGTGACGGTTTCGAGAGCGCTTTCAGAAAGCTGCAATGGAAATGCGATGGAGACCTGTACATGGCATGGATCGATCTCGACGATCGAGAACGAGCAATCCTCTCCATAATGCAGATGCAGCCGGTTTTTTACATTGGTCAAACCGACGCCGTGGCCGGCAGAAGGACGATTCCGGGCCGCTGCCAGGCCGCGCCCGCTGTTCGTGACCCGGGCCCATATGCGGCCGCGATCGCTGGAAACTTCAATCGTCAGCTCGCCGCCGCGGTCGAGCTTCGACACGCCATGGACATAGGCATTTTCGATAATCGGTTGCAGGATCATGGCAGGAACCAATGCGTCGTGTAGCTCCGGATCGACTGAAAGCGTGCGAATGACTCGTCCTGTGTATCGCTGGTCTTGCATGGCCAGGTAGGTTTCGATGAATTCGATTTCGTCGTGCAGGGGGATGAGCTGGACGTCTCGCCGTTCCAGCGTCATACGAAGCAGGCTGCCCATTTGTTCCAGCATGGAGTCGGCGGCGTCAATATCGCTGCGCATCAGGCTGGAGATGCTGTTCATGGTGTTGAAGAGAAAGTGCGGATTCAACTGCATCCGCAATGCCGCGATCTGCGCGTTGGCGAGCTGCGCCTGAAGCTGAGCGGCGACGGTTTCTTTCTCGCGAAACTGCTGGTAATAACCTAATCCCCGAAAGAAAAAGAAAGCTCCCCAGAAGATCACCATGCTTTCAACCAGATCGCCTCCGAAGTTAAAGAAGACCCTTTGCCAATAGTGCATAGGAGGCCGATCGACCGGTATATTGGTGACAAAAATGACCCAGATCATCTCTTGAATGAAGCAGGTAACCAGGCTGACCGGAAATACGACGGTCAGAATCTGGACGACACTTGCCTTCTGGATGAAGGGCCGGAACAGTCGCCAAAGAACCCAGGAGATGATTCCCCAAATGAGATACTGCGACCCCCAGGACCCGAAAACGATGCCGGGGCCGATGTGATAACCGGAATGAGAGAGGTGCAGCCACTCCTGGGCAGCGAACAACAACCCAAGCAGCGTGAAAGCAGCGACGAAGATAACCGGGTGCGTCCAGAGTAAACGCTCGGAGGAATTTTGAGCGTTTACCCCGGCCGAAGGATCAGCCTTGATGGTCCCGGGTGTAGACACTGGCTTGCCTCCCGAAAACAAAAGAAATCGCACTTATTGCATGGTCATTGATTGGTCAACCAATCGTAGCAATTCCGCCAAAAAAATGCAGGGGGAAGGGCGCAAGAGCGCCCTTCGATGGGTACGCCGAAAGGAAACGGTGCGGGGAGCCGCCGGGCGGCGATGTTCTGCCGCCATTAATCGTGCGGTGAGGCCAGTATCTGCGCCGCATGTTCCCCGTCTGTCGGAGCGGCCAGGGCGAATGCGGGGAATCCAGCCTGATTCACTCCTGGCTTATCGACGAATTCGACCACGAAATGGTGCTGACCGTACCAATTTCCTGCCTCGGAGTCGATGGCCCGAGCCCGGTCGGAACCCATCGCCGCGGAAAGAAGCCTGAGGTCTTTTTCAACGAGCTTCTTCGCCTGGTCTCCTCCCTGCAAAGCGGCGACGCGGAAGTGGTAATAGGCTGCGCCGTTGTCGAATGGCATTCCATTACCGTCTCTCGCCAGCACACCCAGCAAGACTGAGGATCTCCAGTTGCCGGCGTTTGCTGCCTCGTTCAGAAGGCTTATTGCTTCGCTCGGGGACTGCGAAAGGCCGGGATTGCGGAGCAGAAGCAGTCCCAGGCCGTGCATGGCGGGAACATAGCCCGCGGCAGCGGACTCACGCAGCAATCCCGCGGCTGCGCGGGGATCGTGCGCGTGTTCCTTAGCGTCGAACAGGAGCGCAGCCAGATCGAACTCCGCCAAGGGATCGTGCAGACTTGCGCCCTTCCGATACCATTGCTCCGCGGCGGCAGCGTTTTGAGGGACACCGATGCCGAAGGCGTAGAAGTCCCCCAGATAGCACGCGGCCAACCCGCTGCCGCTGGCCGCAGCTTCGTTGAGGAGCTTCAGGGCTAGTTTTTCGTTCTTCGGAACTCCAGTACCCCACAAGTTGACCATGGCAAAATTTACCTTGGCGCGAAGCGATCCTCCGGCGGCTGCAAGCTGATACCAGTGCGCGGCGCGCTCGGGGTCTTTCGCGACGCCAACTCCGACGTCATAGAAATAGCCGATCTGCAGTTCCGCCCCGGGATCTCCGGCTCCCGCAGCCTTCTCATACCAATAGGCCGCGAGCTTGAAATCCTGCGCAACGCCGTGTCCGGCGAGATAGTCGCCCGCGAGCTTGATCTGCTGGTCAACAGAGCGCGGCTCCGGCGCGACCTTGACGGTGGGAACGTCGGGTTCGGCGACAGCGCCGGCAATCGATTTCGACGATGCGACGAGCAAAACACAGCAAGCCGCGACGGAGATGGCAAAGGCGCGATGACGACTGCTTTCAAGGATCATCATTGGTTTTTCTCCATTGTGAGGTCGTGATTCGGGGAACGGCCGTGGAGCTGGCCGATCAGAAGCTGCTGATACGACCTAGACTTGCATTATGATGGAATGTTATTTGGTTTGAATGCTTTACGGGGAGGTCCCGCATCGCCAATCGGCCTTCACGAATCCATTTCCTGGCGACCGGTCACGGGGAAAATGCCGTTGGTCACAAAAATTGAATCGGAATCAGGATGGTGAATACCTGCCGCGCAAGGTCAGGAGCGGGTTCTTCTCGCCGTTGCTCAACGAACTCATGAATTGGCTTTGATAAAGATCGAAGCCGCTGCCATGGAACGAGTTGGTTCCGGATTTTGTGATGTAGTTCTCTACTGCGCCGGCGTTGCGGGCATACTGGGCGCTGTGGTCGTTTGTGATGACCTGGAGTTGCTGGATGGCAACTCGGTCGGCTATTCAGCTTTTGTTGCGTCGCGGTCAACGGACAGGAGCGACAAGCGCGCCTATTGAAATGCCCGGCTCAGGCTCAGCGGATCAAAGCCTGCGAAAAATTTCTGTGCCTCGGCGGTGAGAGCGCTTTGCGCGGCGGTCTTTTGCTCGTCAGAATGCAGCCGGTCGGATTCGAGACGGTCAATGCGAATCATGATGGGAACCGGATGCGCTGCGCTGCCGGCGAGTTCGCTGATTTGCGGCTTGAGAACGAAAAAGCTTAACCGGCCCTCTGAAGCGGCCTGCTGCGACTGCGAACAGGACCCCGGAGTGCAGACGACGCTGACGACGATGCTGTCTGTGACTCCGTCGTTGTAGAAGCCGGTGCTGAGGTCGATGGATTTCTCGGCGGATTTTCCTTGCGCAGTGACGAAGGGCAGGGAAGTGACGAGGTCGGGCGTGAGGCCGCGCGCCAGCCAGCACGAGTTGGCGTCGTGATAGTAGACAAGCGGCGCAACCCAGATGGCAAGGATGATTTCGTCAGATCCGGGCGCGGAGTAGGCGCCACTTTCGACCAGCGTTTGACCGCCGGATTGCTCGTACCAGGTGCGTGTGAGCGTGAAGCTGCCGATCTGCCTGGGGAAGCGGGCGAGGGCCGCGGTCGACGATAGCGCAGAGGCAGGACCGCTTTGCCGCGATCGCAGCGCCGAAGAGGGCAGCGCCAACACCGCGATCAGCATGACGGCGAATGCGGCGCAGCGAATGATTAGATTCCGCGGCGACAAAGCCACACTTCCGCCGATGGAAGCCGGTTTTTCGTTGCGGCTCTCCGGATTTTCGGCCCGTGGCCGCGGTTTCTTCGCGCCGGAAGTCGACACTTCGACGCGGCGCCCCGGGCTTTCGACGCGTGGCGACGACTCTGTGGAGATGGTCGCGAAATCTTCCCGAGCCGGCTTCCCTTCTTTCAAGCTCGCGAGCCAGACAAAGAGCAGGATGGCAATCAGAAACAGGCAGCTTCCGATGGCGTAGTCCGCCTGCTTGGCTACGTTCTCAAGCGCGGGTACCCCAAGGGCGATGCGGTAATAGACAACGAGGGCGCAGAGGCGGATGAAGTTGAAGAGGTATCCCAGCAAGACGCCGCCAATGACGTAGGCCGCCCAGCGTCGCAGAGAAGCGCGCTTGAGATAGCCGAGGATGAGCGCGACATACCCCATGGAAACCGCACCGCGAATGCCGTCGCAGCCGGGCG
>JBEKWT010000162.1:0-10377 GCA_049512795.1 Occallatibacter sp. | reverse complement strand
GACGTAGTAGCTCTGGGTGTCACGGATACCCGTAAGGGCCAAGGCGAGGATCGTGCCCAGAATAATGGCCACCCCTGCCCCGATCCGCAATGTGCTCGAAGGAATTTTCATGTCCAACTACTAACGATACGAGTGTGAGGGCGAGGGGGTCAAATTAGAAGTGATCTAAATCACAGGGCAAAGCTGGTGGAGGCCGGGACTTCGGGACTACGCGACTACGGGACTACGGGACTACGGGAACAGAAAGTCAGCTGCCGGCTTCCAGCTACCAGCCACCAGCTTTTCTTGCTGGGGTTGAGGCCGGGCGCGGGTTTGGGCCGCCGCGAAGAGTGTGGGGCGCGCGCGATCAGGTTATTGGCTGCGGCGAGCGTTTCCGAGGCGGCCGCAGTAGTCGCGATTGACGGCGCGGGCCGGCTGAAGTGCAGTGGCAACGAGCGGTAGAATTCCGGCCGCGATCAAACTGAGTTCGATGAACAAGGCAACCATTGGAACCCCCAAGGAGTTCCCCCTATGGGTTGTTGCGCCTGCGCGAACGGCCCCGATGGAGCTTCGCCACAATTGGTGGCGAAAGAATCATCGCAACGAAGGCCAAGGCAAGAAGCAAGTCAACCATGAAGGAAACTCTCCAAACAGGCTGTTGCGCCGTCTTTGAGCACAATCAGCTTGCGAATGGACCATAGCGCCGCCGCACCAGGATAGGAAATAACTCGTCGGTGGGAGGGCGTGGCCTGTTGGCGGGAGGGTTCGCTCAACTCATTGATAGAGCAGGAGATTGCCGGTTGGTCTGGGGCGAGGTTTCGGGATTAGTGCCGGGCTGAGAGGGCGTTTGCGGCACGGTCGAGGGCTTGAGCCAGGACGGCGAGCTGCTGCTGGGCAAGGGCGGGGTTGCGCGCGTCGATGGCTTCATTGACGCCGGGGATGACGACGGCGGCGTAGCCGGTGAGCTCGCCGGGAGCGTAGATGGTGTGGCGATACCAGGGGCGGCCGGGAAGGCCGGCGGGCGAAAGCAGCGCTGTTTCCGCCTGGCGGAGGGCGAGATTCAACTGGGTGAGATCGCCATATGGGGTGGACTGCAGGGCATGAACGCGGCCGGCGGCAGCGGCGAGATGCGATGCGGCGGATTCGGCGGGCGTGAAGTCGAGAGAGCCGAGACCGTCGTCGGCCGCCCTGCGCTTTGCCGCCTGGATGTAGGCGGAGATTTCGCGCGCATAGGCGATGTAGTTGTAGGGCAGCGAATCGGCGTCGGCCATGCGCATGGCTTCAAGGCCGAGGACGCGCGCCATTTCCTGCAGGTAGACGAATTCGGGATCGGCGTTTTGCTTGTACCAGGCGAGGTCGTCGAAGGTGGAGTGATAGACACCGTAGGGCCCGTTGGAACTGACTTCAGTTGAAGGCACGCCGGCGTGTTGCAGGAAGGGCGTGAAGTCCGAACCGGAACCGAGATCGCCCACATGGACTTCTTCGCCCTCGATGGGCGGGGCGTTCGATTCGTGATGCTCGTCGCTGCCGGAAGACTTGAGGCGCCATTGAAGAAAGACGGAGCCGGCCACCGGGCTGGGAACGGAGCGGGCAACATCGCGGACGAAATCTTTGAGCGAGGGCACGGCTCCTGCGGAGAAATCCGGGCCGGAGACGGCAACATCGACGTTGAAGTAGGCGACGGCGCGGTCGAGAGTGCTGCCCTGCTGCTCGACCCATTCGGTAGAGCCGATGAGACCTTCCTCCTCAGCGTCCCAACTGCAAAAGACGATGGTGCGGCGAGGACGCCAGCCCTGATGGAGCAGCGCGCCGATGCCGCGGACGGCTTCAAGCATGGCGGCGGTACCGCTGGAGGGATCGACCGCACCATAGACCCAAGCGTCGCGGTGATTGCCGACGATGACCCATGCGTCAGGGTCCTGCGCGCCTTCGATTTTTCCGATGACATCCCAGATGATGCGGCGCTGGTAGTCCTGCTGGGAGACGAGGTGAACTTTCACTCCGGCGGGACCGAGGTGATAGCGGAATGGCAGCGCACCCTGCCAGCCTTGTGGCGCGCCCGGCCCTTTAAGCGCCTGCAGAATCGGCGCGGCATCGTGAGAGCTGAGTGGAATGGAGATGATGCGCGGCTGATTGCCGTCGGGGCCTTCGATGTTTTTGATGCGGGCGGAGTCGGGTAAATCGAGCGTGGAGGCGACGCCGGGAGTTTCAGGATCGCCCGCGTATTTGAAGAGATATTGAACTGAGCCGCGCTGGACGCTGGTGTCGGGACGCCACGGACCGATGGGATAAGGGTCGCCTTTGTAGTAGCCGTCGTCCTGGGGATCGGAGTAGATGAGTACGCCGACGGCGCCGCGCTGCTCGGCGAGGTAGACCTTGACGCCGCGGAAGTTGGTTCCGTAGCGGCAGATTGCAATTTTGCCGTGGAGGTCGATATGCTGCGCGGCGAGCGAATCGAAGTCTTCAAGACGGCAGTAGTTTGCGTAGACGGCCTGGGCGGTCACGTCGCCGGAACCCGAAGAGCCGTTGAAGGGCATGACGACGCGCGGGTCGTCCTGTTGAGGATCGCCGTTCACGTGCTCGCGCGCCGGGCCGGTCATGAGGGGATGGCCGGCCTCGTCCCAGGCTTCGACGCGGACGACCTTCGGCTGGTTGAGGAGCACGCGATAGGGAACGATCTGCGTATCGAGACCGGCGGCACGGAATTTGCGCGCGACGAACTCGGCGGTTTTGTAATCTTCGGGCGTTGCGGCAAGGTGCGGCTCGGCGGTGAGGGTCTTGAGGTCTTCGCCGGCAAGTTTGGGATCGGGCACGGCGAGGAACTTTTCTTCCAGCTTTGCTTCCGCGGCAAAATCGGTAAAGCCAAAGCTGCCCTGCGGCACCGCCTGCGCCGGCGATGGGCGCGAAGAGAAACCAGCAGCCACAGCGAGGGCAGCAAACGCAGACGCGGAACGGAAATTCATCGAGTCAGGCCCTTCGAGCGAGCTTTTGATCAACCCTCAATCAGGCGCCGCGATCAGGCGACGGGCTGTGCGCAATGCGCGCAGCGGCGGGCCGCCAACGGAATTTCGCTCAGACATTCCGGGCAGGCTTTGGTGGTGGGGGCGGCGGGCTTCTTCATTCGTGCCTGTATCGCGTTCATAGGCAGAATGATGAAGAGATACACAACCAAGGCCACGATAAGGAACGAGATGGCCGCGTTGAAGAAGTTGCCGACTTTGATTTGGCCACCGCCCACATTCAGAATGACGCTGCTGAAATCGGGCTTGCCAACGGTTGCGGCAATCAGCGGGTTCAAGACGTCGGCTACGAGAGAACTAATGATGGCATTGAACGCCGCGCCGATAATTACGGCTACTGCGAGGTCGACTACGTTACCGCGAAAGATGAAATCTCGAAATCCCTTTAACATTGATTCCTCCGGTGACTTTCAAACTCAATCAGCGCGCGAAGCAGCGGCCGGAAATGGCCGGCTGCACGGTAGCCGATTGAGCACTTTGCAATGCTACACGGCGACGCGGCCCATGTGCAGCAAGGATGACTTGCCTAACGAGCTTTCAGGGAACGGCAATGGCCGCAAGGATCATCAGGTCGGTATACAAGAGGAGGAGCACGCCGGCATGGTAGAAGCTCCACTTTCGCCGCAGGCAGCGGGCAGTCTCTGCCATGCCCCACGCGGCAACCAGCAGAGCGAGAATCTGCCAGTACGATCCATGCAGGTTCTCGATGTGCGGAAAGCCGGCCAGGCGCAGGCTGGCGGCAAACGCGCCCAGCGAAAGGAGAATGGCGCGCACGAGCGATTTTTGCCGCACGCGGAAGATCGAGAGGAAGTGATGCACAACCCTTCAATGTATCGCGGCGGCGCAGCGGAAGCGATTTGCCGGACTCAGGGCTCCCAGGGGGGTCGTAGAGGCGTGCGGGATCTTGCTTCGGGAGCTAAAGCCCACGATCGTTTTGCTGAAGGCCATGTGCCGGCTAATGCCCGTACCCTTTAAGCTGCCGTCTGGATAGAAAAATCTTGTTTTGGCGTACGAAGATCGGCCAACAATTGCGTCCAAAAAAATAATGATGGCCGCGCAGGAATTGCGTTAAACTGCCTGCGTAAACTTTGGGGAAACCCTCGAAAAGATGAGACATAAATCCACGTCGTTGACTATTTGTGTGTTGCTGCTGTTCGGCTTGCCCGCCGTTGCACTTGCGCAGTTGGTCCCCGATCCGAATGCCCCGCCGCAGCCAGACGCTACGCCCGCCGCGCAGGCGCCGGCGGCCGATCAGGCACCCGCACCGGCGACTGCCCCGGCGCCGGAATCCCAGCCTGCTCTGCCACCTCCCGGGCCTCCGCCGCCCGCCAACTTTCAGAAACTTATTCCGGCTGATCAGCTGGCGTTTCTAAACGACTACGCCAACCAGCCGGCAAGAAATCTGCTCAAGGACAAACGCTTCCACCGCCTGCGGAAAGAGGACATCTCGAGCACCGAATACCACTATGGCCGCGACATGTCTCTCTCCGATGCGGTTGATACTGTTCTCGACGGTTCAATGCAGCCCGTCCGGGTCCGCGATGGCCGCTTCGTGACCGTCGAAGGCAGCAACGGGCCCTACCTTGGCGGCCGCGGCATGCTCTGGTTCGATATGCGAACCGGCGTAGCCCTCGGGGCTTTTTATTTCCATCCGACGAACGGCGAGCCCACGCCTACGGTGACCGTCTTTTCCCAGCAGTTGACCGATCGCGAGCTGGCGATGGGCCAACTTCCGGGGCCTTTCGAAGATGACCTGGAGCAATGGATGACAGATACGCGCATCGCCGAGGTGACGCCACGCTACTTTATTCCCGAAAACGGCAAGAAGTACGTGCTGGAGCATGACGAGGACTATTGCTGGCACCCGCCCGGCACCCCCGAGCCTGACCCCGACGACTGCCAGCAGATGAACGCCGACGCTGCCGATGACGACATGAACGCCGCCTACTTTATGCAGGAAACGGGAAACGCCGCCAATGCCACGGCATGGATGCTTGGCCCGGATCAAGTCGCGTGGCTCGAAGTCCGCGACCGAACCTGCGGCCCACGCGGATATGCGTGCCGGGTTCGCATCACGCGACAGCGCACACGAGTTCTTTTGGGGCATCCTGAGCCGCATCGGTCAAGCAAGTAACGGCAGCAGCGCGCATACTGGCTGCGCTTCGCGAACGGACGGAATTGCCAGCATTGCGCGGTTTCTGGAAGACTGACCGATGCAACGCAACAGATGATAGACTCTGTGAGCTTGCCCCGTGGTTCCCCAAAACTTAATTTCCGCGCTGGGCGAAGAGGAGGTTGTCCCATGTCTGCAGAATCTCACGCAGCACCGTTGAATCCGGGCCTGATTTTTGAGATGGTGCAATCGCACCAGCGCACGGCGGCTCTGAAAGCGGCCATCGAGCTGGATGTTTTCAGGGCGGTCGGTGAAGGGCCGGGCGATGCGGCTTCCATCGCGCGCCACGCGAAAGCGTCGGAGCGCGGCATTCGGATCCTGTGCGATTTTCTCGTGATCAATGGCGTTTTGGCGAAAGAGAACGGCAACTATCGGCATACGCCAACGAGCGCGGCGTTTCTTGATCCGCGCTCGCCAGCATGCATGGCATCGGTGGCGAAGTTTTTGAGCACTCCGGAACTGCGGGAGCCTTTTGAGCGCCTGGCTGAAGTTGTGCGCGACGGTCGGACCACGTTGCCGGGCGATGGCACCGTTGAGCCGGAGAACCCGGTGTGGGTGCTGTTTGCAGAGCAGATGGCGCCGATGATGGGACCGATGGCGGGTCCGCTGGGCGCGGTGGTGCTCGAGGGATACACAGGGCCGATGCGCGTGCTGGATATTGCGGCGGGTCATGGGCTGTTCGGGATCGAGATTGCCAAACAGAACCCGCAGGCGCATGTGACGGGGCTGGATTGGGCTCCGGTGCTGCGCGTGGCGCTGAAGAATGCGGAAAAGGCCGGCGTGAAGGAGCGCTACAACATGCTGCCGGGCAGCGCGTTTGAAGTGGAGTTCGGCGGGCCGTACGACGTGGTGCTGCTGACGAACTTTCTGCACCATTTCGACAAGCCGACGAACGTCGGACTGCTGAAGAAGGTTCGCGCGGCGCTGAAGCCGGGCGGGCGCGCGGCCACGCTTGAGTTTGTGCCCAACGAGGATCGTGTGTCGCCGCCGATGCCCGCGGCGTTTGCGATGACGATGCTGGCTTCAACGGCGGATGGCGACGCTTACACGCTAAGCGAGCTGAACGCGATGCACGACGAGGCTGGGTTCAAGGGGGTCAAAGCGCATGCGATTCCGATGAGCCCGCACACGATTGTGATGGGGACAGCGTGAACGGATCAGTGAACAAGTGAAACAGTGAAGCGAGTTAAAGGCCGGTGCGGACGAACGTGCCGGCCTTTTTACGTGAGACATCTCGCGTTGCGGCGGGAGCGGACGGCGGCGGCGAGCTCGGCGAGCAGCGTGCGGGTTTCGTTCCAGTCGATGCAGGCGTCGGTGATGCTTTGGCCGTAAACCAGGGGCTGGCCGGGAACGAGTTTCTGCGCGCCAGCGACGAGATTGCTCTCGATCATGACGCCGATGATGTTGCGATTGCCTTGGGCGATTTGCGCGGCCACGTCGTGGCAGACGACGGCCTGGCGGCGGTAATCCTTGCCGCTGTTGGCGTGGCTGAAGTCGATCATGATGCGGGGCGCGATGCGGGCTTGCTCCATGAGCGCGGTGGTTTCAGCAACGCAATTGGCGGTATAGTTTACGGTTTTGCGGCCGCCGCGCAGAATGATGTGGCAATCGGGATTGCCCTTGGTGACAAAGATGGCTGACTGGCCGTGATGCGTGTGGCCAAGAAAAGTGTGCGAGCAGGCGGCGGAGAGCACGGCGTCAACGGCCACCTGAATGTCTCCCGAAGTTGCGTTCTTGAAACCCACGGGACACGACACGCCGGAGACAAGCTGGCGATGCACCTGGCTCTCGGAGGTGCGCGCGCCGATGGCTCCCCAGCAAACGAGGCCGGCGATGTACTGCGGCGAGATCATGTCGAGGAATTCGGTTCCGGTGGGCACGCCCATTTCGGCGAGGTCAATGAGAAGATGACGCGCGAGGCGCAGGCCGTCGTTGATTTTGTAGGTGCCGTCGAGATGCGGATCGTTGATGAGACCTTTCCAGCCGATGGTGGTGCGGGGTTTCTCGAAATAGACGCGCATGACGATGCGCAGGTCGGCAGCGAATTCGACGATAGCGCCCTTGAGCCGGCTGGCATATTCGCGGGCGGCTTTGGGGTCGTGAATGGAGCATGGACCGGCGAGGACGAGCAGGCGGTCGTCTTCTTTTTTGAGAATCGAAATGATTTCGTTGCGCGCGTTGAAGATGGTGGACGACGCGGCCTCGGTGACGGGAAGCTCTTCCTCAAGAAAGACCGGAGGGAGAACGACCTTGGTCCATTGGATACGAAGATCTTCAGTGGGATGGAGCATAGGCTCGTTTGGGGCTCTCTTCAGGCGCGATCCGGGCGGCGCACTGAGTGCGGCCCTCTAACGAATCTATCAGTTAGAAGACAGGAAAGGACTCACGCAGGGGGAATCTCCGACGGGCGGCTCCGTGCTTTGCGATTGAATTGGGAGGGCCAGGAAGCTATCCCTCAGCGGCTAAAGCCGAACTCAATTTGCGGCGCCTACGGCACGACTGAAGTCGTGCCCTGACACTTCGTGCCTCTCCGCAGCAGTTTTTCCCAAGCTTGTGGAGAACGGCGTTGCCCGTTTGCACAGCCGATCGGCGCAGCGGTCTGGAGACCGACGCTACATGACGGCACACCCGATCGAAGCGCGCAGAATTAGTGCAGGACCTCGTAGGTTGCGATGCCGGCGGCTGCGGCGCCAGCCCCAAGCAATACGGGCACCAATAGGCGAACATGATGCCTCGGCTCCGAGCCTTCGCCAATATATTCCTTCGCCTTCTTGACTTCGGAGACGTCGGCGTAAAAGTGCGTCTGAGTCCGGTTGCTATCTGAATCGGTGAACTGGAAGGACGTAGCGGAGAGCGGTCCCAAGGAACCGAAGGTCTGAGAGCTGTCGCGGAATTCAAAGTCGAGAAAAGTGCCTTGCTGAAACTTGGTGAGGCGCTTTTCGATTCTTCGCGCATGCTTGTCGAGTGGCGCGGGGGACTGCGCGTGGGCGTGCGTTGCTGTCGCGAGCAACGCGAAAGAGGCAAGCGCCATGGCGGCAAGGATGGGTACGGTGGACTTCGAGCGAAAACCGCTGAGAAAGCTTTTCATTTTTGGGCCCCCTCCGAGAAAACGACAAAAAACAAAGCCGAGCGGCTTGCAGCGCAGCTTCCGCAGCAAACGCCGGTGCGTATCAACTTACCACTAAACTGGGTTCTTGAGTCACCATCAGCGGTGCCTTTGGTAATGTGAAAAGTCTAAAATGCAATGAGAATCAAAGGCTTGCGAACGGCTGCGGAATTCGAATCTTTTCTCGATCGGGCCGGTTTTTAAGGCGGGTTTCAGGGAGGGGCAGCCAGGGTGGAGACCATGGGTTGGGCATGGTCGGGTAACCCGTTGGTGTATTGACAGTAAACGCTTGCAATCCGTAAGATCAAGAGGGCGGGGTGTGCGTAATTACTTTCTCAACTGTAAGAAAAATAAGCACTTAGTGAATCATGCCCCAGTCCGTTGCGCGGCGCTGCCGCGTGCCAAAGAGGACGGAGAGCAGCCAAGATGCCCGAAGCGCGCCTGAGTCCGCGGGAGCGGCTGGTGTTGACGGCGATTATCGAGTTGTATATCGCGACCGGCGAACCGGTGGCATCGCAGGCGGTTGCGCACTTCTTCGCTGACCGGGACGGGCTGAGCTCGGCGACACTGCGCAATGTGATGGCGGCACTGGGCGAGGCAGGACTGCTGGAGCAGCCGCATACATCAGCCGGACGCGTTCCTACGGCGGTGGCATTCCGCTATTACGTGGAGCAGATCACCCAGCCAGGGCGCGCGCAGGCGGGCCTCGGCGGCGGGACCGGGCCGGGACGCGTGGAATCGCCAATGAGCGAAGCTCGCCGCGGACAGATTGAGGAGAGCTTTGCCGGCGTATCCAGCAGCAACGACTATCTGGAGCGCACGTCGCACGTGCTGGCGCTGATTTCAAGCGGGCTGGGCGTGGCGCTGGCGAGCTCGACCGCGGGACAGGTGCTGGAACACATTCATTTTTCGCGGCTGTCGACGGGACGCGTGCTGGCGGTGCTGGTGACGCAGGCCGGCGCGGTACAGGATCGCGTGCTGGCGGTTGATCATCAGCTGACGCAGGTGGAGCTGGAGACGGCGGGCACCTATTTGAACGAGAATTTTCGCGGCTGGCAGATCGAGCGGATCCGTGCCGAGGTGGCTCGCCGCGTGGAATTGGAACGCGAAGCGTACCGGGAGTTGCTGAACTCTGTTGAAGAGCTTTGCCGCAAGGGCGCGCTGGCAAGCGACGAAGGCGTCGCGACAATTTTTGTGGACGGGATTGCGAACCTGATCAGCGCCGAACAGGACCGAGAGCGGCTGCGGCAGATGCTGCTGGCCGTAGAGGCCAAGCAGCGGCTGGTAGAGCTGCTGAATGCGTATGTGGACGGACGCCAGCAGGAGGTACGCGTAGTAGTCGGACTGGACGAGGCATCGCCTGCCATGCAGGATCTGGTGCTGATCGGCGCGCCGGCGCGGCTGGGAGGCGGGAATCTGGGCACAGTGGCGGTGATTGCGCCCACGCGGATTCAATATCAGGAGATGATCCAGGCGGTGAGCTACATCGCGCGGCTCTCCGAGAGAATTCTGGACGTGCCAACCGCGTAGGGACGGGCGAGGTAGGCGCGGGCGTCATGGCGGCGGTCAGACCGCAACTTCGTGAGGTCGGCGTGCCTCAAAAGTGGGCGCGCAACAAGTTGGATCTGTGGGGCCGGCATGAAAGGCTGCAGCCGGACCGGGAAGAAAATCATCCAATAGGAAAGGTTAAGAGAATCTTGGAGAATGTGCTGAATCATGTGGAAACAAAAAACACAGTTGACTGAAGTGGACGCCCCGGAGCTTGAAGCGCAGGAGGCGAAGCTCGATCCCGCTACGGAGTTGCCGGCGCCGACGGCTGAGGAGGAGCTCGCCGCCGAGACGGTGGAGCAGGCGGAGGGCGGAAGCCCGGCCAAGCCGGAGCAGACTGAACTGGAGCAGTTGAAGGCGGAACGCGATCGTCTGCTGGATCGGTTGGCACGGCTGCAGGCAGAGTTTGAGAACGCACGCAAGCGTGCGGAACGCGAGCGGGCCGAGTTTCGCGAGTTTGCGACGGGCAGCGTAGCGGAACAGTTTCTGCCGGTGCTGGATAATCTCGAGCTGGCGCTGAAATCGACCGGCTCGGTGGCGCAATTGCGGTC
>JBEKWT010000161.1:0-6842 GCA_049512795.1 Occallatibacter sp. | reverse complement strand
CTACTTCGATGCTGTCGGTGAGTAAGTACGAAATGCCCTCCTTGCCCATGTTCTCCGGGCCAACAGTATCCGCATACATCTTGAGATAGCCGTCGACATAGTTCTTCACATACTTGCGGTTCAGCTTATCCACTTCGAGGCCCGTTGCCTCTGCCGGAGCCGGGCCGTTTTCATGGCCGGTAAGCGAGTAACCAATGCGCAGCACCATCCAGTTTCCCTCTGGCGGCGTCCAATCGAGAGTTCCATCGGGCGCCATCTTGCCCGTCAAGTCGATCACATCCTGCTGCGGCACGATGAATTTTGGGGCCACTTGCGGATCGCGAATGGCGTAGAAGTCTCGCGCGTCGGCGTAACCGGCGCGCTGCTCCCATTGGTTCATGCGCGCTCCGCTCGCCAGCACCAGCTCGGTAATTTTGTGGTCGTGATCAGGCACCCCAGCCGGCTGCGCGGGAAAGACGACGCGGAAGAATCGCGCGGTCACCCCATTGAACGAAACCGTCCGTTGCACCAGGCTGCTGAAGGGAATATCGGCGACGTTCTTGAAGCTCACGCCGTCGTCGCTGGCCTCGATGAACGGCGGGGCTGCATTGCTCTCATGATCGAAGACGCTGATGGCGTCGTTCATACTGGCCAGCGTCACCGCCTGAATCGTCTGCGGTTGGCCGTAATCGAACTGCACCCACCCTTCTTTGCCTGGTTCGCTTTCAGGCAGATCGAGCGCCACCGTATTCACATCGCCATCGGAGAGCGCAGCCACATTCGCCGTTCCGTCGCTTGAAGTGACCCGCGGATTCAGCACCGCCTGCGGCTCGTCGCCGTCCGGAATCTTATAGGCGATGACCTCGGAGTCGGCATAGAACTGCGGAGGAGTCACGATCGTCCCGTCGGGAGCGCGCCGCCCCGAGACTGCGAAGTTCTGGAAAATTCCATCAACCTCGGGCGGATGGGCCAGCTTGCCGGCGAAGGGCCGCAGGCCTTCGATGCGCGTCGCAGTCCACACCATCTTCTTCATCCCTTGCGCCGCGGGTACCCATGGTCCACCGGTCTCGCTCCAACCCGGCGAGCTGGCGATGGCCACTTCCATGCCCACGCCCCGTGCTCCAGTCACCGCGGCCTTGAACGCTTGCTTCCATTCCGGTGTCATGTAGATCAGCCGCTGCGGAACCACCTGCGGCGTATTGATAGCGCCTTCGAAGATCGTCACGCCGCCCAGGCCAATGCGGTGCATCCATTCGAGGTCAAGCTGGATTCCCTCGTCCGAGATATTTCCGTTCATCCAGTGCCACCACACCCGTGGCCGCGCACCGTTGGGCGGATCGAGGAATCCACGCAGAAGCGGATCGTCTTGCGAAGACGACTTCTCATGCGGATCAGCGGGAGCTTGCGCCCGAACAAAGCAATCCAGTGATGCGGCAGCGCAAACGGTAACAGCAAGACCAACAGCCAAAATTGACCGGTAACTTTTCATAAGCAATCATTGTAGATTCGTTGGGCCATGAGGAGAAGCCGGCCTTCTCGCTGTTGACTGCGTTACGGTCCGGCGTTCGTTTATTGCCACCGAACATCAACTGGAACTCCTACACGTCACACAGATCCACAGCGGCATGCAGGCTGGCAAGCGGATCGCCCACCGGGACAAACTCATGCGCGACATACCCTTTGAAGCCCGCATCGGCAATCGCCCGCATGACTCCGTCCCATTGCACTTCCTGTGTGTCGTCGAGCTCATGGCGTCCGGGCACACCGCCAGTGTGGAAGTGCGCGATCCACGCGAGGTTAGCGCGAATGGTCGCGATCAGATCGCCTTCCATGATTTGCATGTGGTAGATGTCGTAAAGCAGCTTCACGCTGGGTGAATTCACCTCCTGCATCACTCGCACGCCCCACGCGGTGTGGTCGCACATGTAGTCGGGATGATTGACCTTACTGTTGAGCAGCTCCATGCAAATGATTACGCCGTTGTCTTCGGCGATCTTCTTTACGCGATTGAGTCCCGCGATGGTGTTGCGCGCGCCCTCGTCGTCCGTCATGCCGCGCCGGTTTCCCGAGAAAGTGATCACATTAGGAATGCCGGCCTTTGCCGCCAGCGGAATATTGGTACGGAAAGCAGCCTCGATCGCGGCATGATTCTCTGTGCGGTTCAACGCATCCGTGATTGTGCCTCCGCCGGCGTAGGCCATGGTGCAAATCAATCCGTATTGGCGAGGCGCATCGTATTCTTCCGGTTGCAGCAGGTCGATCCCCTTCAAGCCGATCTGCGCTCCATACGCACAAAGCTGCTCCAGTGGAATGTCCTTGTAGCACCATCGGCAGGCAGACTGGTGGATCCTGCCTTTGCGCGCGGACACCGCATTTTCTCCTTTAGCGAGGCCGCGCAGCGAGGCCAACGCCGTAGCTGCCAGGCCTGACTTCAACGCAGCGCGGCGGCTCAAGCGAACATGTTTCATCGCGCCCCCATTTCTCAGGGCCATAATCGGCCCAAACCCAAATGTACTCCAGCGGACGCGGCCGCTTCGCTGTTGACCACAAGGAAGACACACGACGACTTAGCCGGCTGGCGCAGGATCAATCTGACGAAAGAGGTGTGTGGATGGGGAGACTACAGCAGTTTCGGAATTGGTGTAGACCGAATGCACTCAGCAAAGTGGCATTTTCATCAAGAAAATGCCACCTTTTAATGCACTCAAAAAGTCTCGTTAATTCTGAAACTGCTCTAGAACGTGAATGCGAGGCCGGCGCGCAGGCTGCGCTGATCGTCCGCAAACAGAAGCAGCGAACCGTCGCTCAGAATATAGGGGCGATAGCCTTGGGCGAGCAGATTCCTTACCTCGAGCAATGCCTCCAGGCCTCCAGATCCGTCGCGTGTGACGTGAATGGGCTGTCTGAGCCGGGCGTTGAAGAATGGCGACGCGGCGTCCTCGGCGAACGGCGCGACGTCAGTGACAATGCCGTCAGGCTGCCAGCGATAGCTCGCACTCCAGTGGGTTCCAGTGCCCTCGAGGGTTCCCGAGAGCGAAATCGCGTAGGTCTGGGCGCGACGAGGATGGGCTGAGGCGAGCACCTCGGCGAGTGGAGTTGCCTGCGGCAAAACGGGAATCACCAGCGCAGCCCCGCTCGCATAGCTCACGCGTATGTGATCGTTACCGGTCAGCCGGCGCTCCACGCTGGCCTCGACGCCTGCGGATGAGAACGACGGCCCGGCGGCGCGGAGCAAGCTGCTTGCCGGATCGAAGAGCATCCCTGCCGCGGGAGACCCGTCCTCGGCAAAGTGATCGAGCGCCTCGAGTACAGGATTGTCGACGCGATCGGAGTAAACCAGCACGGCCACACCGGATGCGTCAGTCTGCCGTTCCCAGCCGATCTCCTGGTGAACTCCATGCTCGATGGCAAGGCTGCCGTCGCGGAGCGCCATTGCCGGCAGCCATGACGTTGCCTCTGATTCATCCTCCCCGGAGGCGTGATTCAGCGTCATGGTAGCCAAACGGTAGCGTAGCGTGTCGGCGCCATGGCGCCACTCCACATTGGCGAACGGCAGCATCGCTGTCGCCGTGCTTGGGCTGTCTCCACCAAGCCGACCCAAAACCGCGGTCGAACCGACTTCCGCTTCGATCGCCTCTCCGAAATGCATGGCCTCAAAGCTGTGCACGGCGGCTTCATCCAGACCTCGATCGCCTGCGCCCTCTACCTCGGGCGCCACAGTGACTGCGGCAACCGACTGCACCGATCCGGCCATGCCCAGATCCTGCCGAAAGCCCAGCATCGATTCCATGCTGCCATTGGTGCCGGGCGCAAAATCAACTCGCGCCAGCAACTCCCGGCTGTCTGCCGGTGTGTCTTCCACCGACGTTGAAAAGCGCTCGCCGCTCTCGCCGAAGGTTCCGGCCTGGCCGGTCGCCATCAGGCGGGCCTTGAGCTTCGGCCTGGTGCCGGAGCCGTCCGAAACTACGACCAGCGGCCCGTCCTGAAGCCAGCGCAGGAGCGGCCGGTTGGCTGCGGAGCGCAACGTCCAGGCCCAGTCGTCCTTCTGCGTGTCGCCCGCGCGCGGTTGCGCCGGAAGCCATTGGATGACTTCATACAAAGTATTCAGCGTGAGATTGACGACCACCGCACCCTGAACTCTGACGTTTTCCCTGAGAGAAGGCAGGAAGTAGGGGCCCATTGCCTTGAGTGCATAGCGGCCCGGCGCGAGTGCCGAGATGGCAAAGCGGCCTGCACTGTCGGTGTAGACGCTGGTCACCACGCTCTGGTCGGCGCGCAGAAGCTGGACTTCTGCACCAATCTGGGGCACGCCAGCCGAGTCGCGGACCAAGCCAGACACCGACGCCGATGCTGCTCCAAACGTTGGAGCGGCACCAAAGACGATCAACACGGCCAAACCGGTGAGATGGGCAATTCGCGTCATCAGCAGATCTGAAACCCCACCGCGTCCCTGGCTCTGTTCCTCAAAACACAAACCGCGCGAGCTTCTGAATTCTCAAGTTCAGCTGGCGTCTGAACGGTTTGATACCTATTCGACGACAAAAGGAGCCGATTGCGCAATCTCTTGTTTCGAGATCGCATCATTAATCGTCACGGTCACCTTGTACTTGCCAGGCTCGAGGCCTGCAATGGACATAGACCTATCCACCGTCAACTGGTCGCTGTGCGCATCTAAATCCTTTGATTCCAATTGTTTTTGAAGAATCACGGTTCCTGTGGCATCGGTAATCTCGTAGGTAACCGTCGCTGAGTTACTCTTGGTGGCGTCGTCAATTCCCAAGTTATAGAACTGCATCCAGAAATTCAGCGCCTGGCTGCGATTGAAGCTGACCGTTGCAGTCAGGCCAGTCGCCACACGCGGCCGAATAAACATGTTGCTGATGATGAAGTTGCCGCTTCCGATCTGTCGCGAGGAGACGGTGTTCATCTCATCGGCCAGGATCAGTGACGACGCTCCGATTTTGTCGTCCTCATATGTCGGGACATCCAGCGCTCTTCCGTAGATGCCGATATGATCCGGATTGTTTACATCCTTGATCGCAATATCCAAGCGGTAGAGTCCGGGCTGAAGCGGAAGCGACTTCCAATAGAGCGACCTGTGATCAAGACTCTTTTCCAGCAATTCGGACGGTTCTTCGATCTCGACCGAGTCCTCGAAGGTTTGCACCGTCTTGTGCATGATCGTAGTCACTTTGCCCAAAATGTTCACCACTCCCTTCGACACCCCGTCCTTGGTCACGAACGTGATGTCGCGGTTGCGTAATTGTATGGTGATCGGGACCAGATCCATGCTGTCGGTGACCTTCACGAAATCCGTGCGCACATCGAATGGGAACGGCGGCCCACTCATCAGCTTATGCGTAGAGCTAAAGGCATCGAGGGCAGCGTCAAGATCGCTGAACTTGATGGGGGGCGGGGCGAAAAGTTTTGCAGCCAACTCAATGCGATCGAACTCCTTGCCTTGTTCGCCGGAGGCCATCGGTCCGTTGCCGAGCTGTTCGAGACCATTGCCCTTAAACCGGTCTTCCTTGCCCTTGTGGCTCATCTCCTCATACTGGGTAAGGCCGGCGCCGGGCACGTTCTTGAGCGCGTCTTTTTCGCTGCGGTCGATGGTGAAGTGGTAGTCGCCGCACTGGCAGGTATCTACGAACTCCAGGTCGATGTTCTCGCCGATGCCCTCGAGATAGCGATAGTGCCAGGTCTCGAACGGGAACGTCGACGTCTCGCCGCCGCCCTCATCCATTGGCCGCTCGTACGTGCCACCCGAAGGATGGGAGTCGATCGAATCCGCCGGACCCCACATGATGTAGATGCGCCCACGGTCGGTCTTCCAGCCCGGCTTGCCGGCCGCATAGTGGTCGTTGGCGTATTGAATGCGCCGGTAGTGCTCTTCGCGGAACGAATTCTCTTCTGAATCCGGATCGGGGTTGCGCCGCTGCCAGAAATTCTCGATGAACGCCTCGCGTTCCTCGTCGTTGGCCAGGCTCATGAACGCTTTGCGTTCATCGTCGGAGATGATGTAGGGCACTTCCTCGTTCAGCCAGGTCTTGTACGGCCCCTTCAACTCCTGCCGCAGTTCCCGCTGAGCCTTATACCGCTCCTTATCGGAGAGTTGGCGATTCAGGGGATCGGCCTCGGGGCCTTGGCCGGCTGCCGGTGTCGCCTGGGGTTGGCTGGAGGCGGGCGGCGTGTTGTTTTGTTGCGCTATGAGCCCAGCTGCGGGCACCCAGACGAGAGAGCAACCAAGAGCGGTGAAAAGAAGATGGCGGCTGTTAAACATCATTGCCTTCGAGACTCCTGCAATCTCCTCATTTTACAGCTACTTTAGCCGTCGAGCAAGGCTGAGCCTATAGTCATGCGCCCATTGGACGCTTTAACGTCGCTAATGTCACTCGTTTAGCGGGGCCCGAGAGCGAGAATTCGCAGAATTCGGCGCCAGCGCGGCTCGCTGGAGCGGCCTTTGGCCGTCCAACTTTCAGTCTTGTGCCTCTCGCCGCGCAACCGCCTTGGCGAGTAGACAGGCATCCACACCCTCATATGCGGTATTTCACCGCTACTCGCAGCATTCAAGAAGCTCCTGCAGCCGGGAACGGACTTCAGCCGCCTGGGAACCTTTGGCGGTTCCATCGCGTACACTGGAATGTAGAAAAAAACAGGGATTTCATACGCTCATGAAGAAGATCATTCTCATTGCTCTTGCTGTGCTCGTTGCTGCCGGACTCGTCGCATTCATGGTGATCCGGCAGCAGTCCGGCTATACCAAGGTTTATACCGCTACCCTGACGCGGGAGGATCTGTCGACCGTCATCAGCGGGACCGGACAGATCAAGCCCACCAACTACGTAAACGTGGGCGCCACTGCC
>JBEKWT010000160.1:0-6848 GCA_049512795.1 Occallatibacter sp. | reverse complement strand
AGTCCCTCAGTCCCTGGTCCCGGAGCCTGTCCTGAGCGAAGTCGAAGGATCCCCGCCTTCACTCCACCGGCACATCGATCTTGTCGCCGGGTAGCGGAGCCGTCATTCCCGGGCCGTCCTCGTCCCGTTCCTCCCCCTCCGGCAGCGGATGCAGTTTGAACAACACCAGCACATTGCGATACGGATCGTCGAGCGCGGGAAAGCTCGCGACTTGTTCCAGCGATTCATGAGTATGCAGCTCTGACAGAATCACCGGATCGATTCCATTCCACGACGCGTACCAGCCCGGCTGGTAGCGCTCCAGCTTCTCACCAAGGTCATCAAAGCTGATTTCGTCGCAAAGCGTGGGCAAATGCGTCATCAGCGTAATGTCGTCCCCGCTCACCGACACCAGCTCCCGCTTCCCGTTCGGGTGCGTATCAATATACCGTGTCAATTTCTCCGCCGCATCCACCCACGTGTACTCGGGATGCGTCGCGTACTCGATGGTCTTCGCCGCGTGAACCATGGTCGCGCACCCGGCCAGCGTAATCACGCACCATCCGGCCCTTCGCGCCCATCCTCCCTGCTCCACAAGCGCATTCGCCCCCAGCGCCACCACACAGAAAATCAGGAACGACGCCGCCAGAATGTACCGAGGCTGGGGATGGTCCTGCACCGTCATGAACAGCACCATTCCCGCGACCGCCAGCAACGCCGCTCCGAAGACCGGATCGGTCCACAGCCTCTTGCTCCATTCCGCGCGCCGCGCGAGCGCTGCCCCCAGCACCAGCGCTCCAGCCAGCAGCACCAGGCTGTGATCGATCCACAACAGCCCGTGAAACGACCACCAGAATGCTGCCAGCGGCCAGGTATATCCATCCGGCAGCGTAAAGTGACTCACCACCAGGAAGTACCGGTAGTCAGGCATCAAACCCATTCTGCCAATGATTGCCAGCCACGCGCCATACACCAGTGCCGCGCTCGCCGCCGCCGCCAGCGCGCATTTCATCGCTTTCCTGCGCTCGTGCCAAAGCGGCATCAGCATCGCCCAACCTACCGCCGGCGCCAGAAACGCAGCTGTCGTCTTCGTCAACACCGTCACCGCATACAGCAGCCCAATCCCCACCGCTGCCAGCACCGGCCGCCTCATCCGAGGCAATCGCACCGCAACATTCAAGGTCGCCAGCAACAGAGTCGTCTGCAGCGGTTCCAGAATCGCCAGCCGGCTGAAGCTGTAAACATATGGGCTCGTCACCGCCAGCGTCACGGCCAGGAGCGCCATCCAACGCGGGGTTCCCGCGGACAGGTCCTCGTCCGCGGGGTGGGAACGCGGACCACGGCTGCGCAACAACAGGTAGCTCAGCGCCAGGCTCGCGAAAAAGCACCCCACCGCCAGCCCACGCGCCGCCTGCACGCTCACACCCGTAAAGAAGTAGAGGAGCCACTCCGCAAAAGGCCACACCGGAACGATCACTGCGGGATTGAAATCCCCGGCCAGATACCAGTTCCCAAACAGGTGCGCACGCACCGCGGCATTCCCGTACCAACCCTCATCGGTGTACTTTGCCCAGTCCATCGACCACGGCGACCCGTTAGGAAAATCTGCCCTCAGGTGCCACGCGTGCAGCACCGCGAATCCAACAATCGCAAGCACCCACGCCCCCACCCACGCATTGGTGCCCCAGCGCCGCAGCCCTTTTGCACGTCCCGCGCGCGATCCCTCCAAATCCACAACGCTGTCCCGCGCTCGAACGGCGTGCCCCAAACGCGTCACGGCTGCAGACTCCTCTGGCATTCTTGTTCCCTCAGATTCTTCAAATGAGCAAAGCTGCTCCTGGAAAAGTGAGCCAAGCTGGTTTCGGAATTCGCTTCTGCGTGGATTCCCCTGAGTATAACGCCCGCCCACTCGCGCTCCCTGCGAACCCAGGGAACTCCCTCAGGTGCGGCGAGCAAAAAGCTAAGAGCCAAAAGCCGCTCTCCATTCACGATCCTGTGCCTTTGCACTTCTTATTCCCTGTTTTCTTCGTCCCTCGCTCCCTTGGTGCCTTGGCCCCTGCCTCATTCATGTTTTCCCCCACCTCGCCGATGAGACCTGTGATGGCTTGGCATATCACCTTTGCGTCCGAGGCGAGGCAGGTTGAGATCCATGCATAGCTCAGCTCCATTCCACGCGCAGCCCTCCGCCTCCGGCCTTACCCTCGTAGAGCTGGACTCCGGCGCCTCCGTTCAGGTCGTCGGCGTCAGCGCCGCCTGGCGCAAGCTTCTTATGCAGGCCGAAATGGCCGCGCCCCACCTGCAGATTGCCGCCATTGAGGGCGAGCATGGCACCGGCAAACACACGCTCGCCCGTTATCTCTTCAGCCGCTCGCCCCTCGCCGCCAGCGCCTTTCAGCGCCGCGACGCCCGCGAGTGGCTGGCCACCGACGCCGATCCCTCCACCCTCGCGGGCTTCACCTATCTCGATCGCGTCGACCTTCTTGCCCCTCCCGGTCAAGGCCTTCTCCTCGGCGTCCTGAAGAATCTTCAAGACCGCCCGCCCGGCCGTGCCGTCGTGCTCGCCTCTTCGCAAACTTCGCTCCGGCAGATGGCCGGCCAGGGACTCCTTCTCCCCGACCTCGCTTTTCGTCTCACCGCCATTCGCTTCGCCATCCCTCCGCTGCGCCAGCGCCGTGAAGACATTGCCCCACTCGCGCAGTTTCTCCTCGATCGCCTCTGCGCCCGCTACCAGCAGCGCCCAGTCGTCCTCGGACCCGGCACGCTTGCCCGCCTCCTCCAGCACTCCTGGCCCGGCAATGTGCGCGAGCTCGCCGGCATCCTCGAGAACGCGCTCCTCCAGGCCGACAATGGCGTCATCCGTACCTCTGACCTCGCCCTCCCCGACGGTTTGCAGCCTTCCCTTGGCTCGCAATTCGACGCAACGTTCGCTGCCAACTCCCCTGCCAACTTTCTGGCTAATCCCTGGGCCAACCCCTCAACCGGTCCCGCCCCTATGCTTGACCCGCAATCCTCCGCCCGCGCCGCCGACCTCTCACTCGACGCCGTCATCCGCCATCATGTTCAGTTTGTCCTCGACCTCAACCGCGGCAACAAGCTCCGCACCGCGCGCCAGCTCGCCATCAGCCGCTCTACCCTCTACCGCATCCTCGCCAACGAAAACTTCCTCGCCCGCTGAAGCATCTTCCGTAACTCCGCACCTCAACCAAAAAGCCAGTCGTTGCTAACCCGTGTTCGTTGCGTCCGGCCGTGCTCAGCCAATGGAGGCGATTGCCGGTATATTGGGTCGTAGCCGGAGGCAGATGGAAATCCCCGTCTCCGGCTGAGAAAGGGAAAAACAACTGGCCATGGAGGCAGCCACAGGAGGGCTCGCTCCGTCACAGCGTGAGGCCGATTTACGCCGTCGCCCCACATCGGCGGCCAGCGCGCCAGGCAAGATGCGCTCGCGCTGGCCTGAATGGCTTGCGCTATCCGCCTATTCCGCGCTGGTTGCGTTCGCCATCCCTTTTCACGAACCGTTCGCGGACGAGGCCCAGGGGTGGCAGTTAGCCCGAAGCCTTTCTCTGGCCACGCTCTTCAAAACTTACATTCGCTACGAAGGAGCTCCTGGCCTCTGGCATTTCCTGCTCTGGATTCTGGTTCGTGCCCATGTCAGCTATACCGGCCTTCACTGGATTTCGGGAGCCATCGCCGTAGCGGCCACTGCTCTGCTGCTCTTTAAGTCGCCTTTCCCTCTCTATCTCAAGCTTGCGTTTCCTTTTACAGTCTTTTTGGTCTATCAATATGCCGTCGTGGCGCGTAACTATGTCCTCGCGCCGATTCTGCTCTACGCCATAGCGCTGTTTTGGAAGAGAAGTCCGCTGATTCTCGCGCTGTTGCTCGGCCTGCTGGCGAATGTCGCTCTCCATGCCTCCGTAATCTCCGGAGGCCTGGCCATCGTATATCTCGTCGAACAGGTCCGCCGTGGAGACGCCAATAACCCTCGCCGCCTGCGTCAACTCCTGCTGGGCGCGGGCATTCTTCTTGCTCTGTGGGCGTTTGCCATCTGGACAGCCTGGCCTCCACACGACTTCTCCAACCACTTATCCGCCTGCCTGCGCACATCTCCGCTGTTGATTCTCCGGGGAACTCTGGGATCGATCGTCTTGGGAATGTTCTACCCTTGGATCCTATCCGTCGCCTTCTGGATTGCTATCGTCTCCTGCCTTCGCGCGCGGCACAGCCTTCTCTACCTTTTGCCTGTTCTGTTTTTTGCCATCTTCGCAGGCATCGCGGGCCTTACTTGGTGGCATGTCGGCCTCCTCATTCCCCTCACCATCTGTCTTTTTTGGATCACATGGCCGGCTCCAGCGGTCAAAATATCCCAGCCCGAAATCTACGGCCGAACCGCCCTCGCGGCTATGGCAATCATGCAGATTCTCTGGTCGGGCTATGCAATTGAATTCGACCATTACAACGCGTTTTCTCCCGATCGCGCTACCGCCGAGTTTCTCCGTCCCTATGTAAGCCGGGGAGCCAGCATCGCGGTCACTTACTCTTATGACCCGGAAGGTCAAGGCTTCTTCGCGATTGGGATACTGCCTTACTTCGATCGCAATATCTTCATCAATCTGCCGGAACCATTCTGGTTGTGGAGGAATGGCAATCTAAGTGAGGAGATGTTCGCGAAGATTCTGCCGGCCAGGCCGGATGTCGTGGTTGTCGATCAGAATTCGAATGATCCCGGAATGCCTATCGACGTCGCGAATCCGAAGATTCAACTGCTGGACCACGACGGCTATCGATTTACGCATGTGTTTTGCGGTGTTATGCCGGTCGGCTTTCAGTTAGTGGGAAAAAGCTGTCACTTGATCTTCGAGCGCGTTACTTCTCCGCCTTCTCCTCGTGATACTCCATCTCGGTATTGATTGCCCAGATATTGTCTTTGGCAGTCACGCCATTCACGATATTCTCGACGGCGGTCATCGCGGTCAGCATCGAGTGGTCCTGGTTGTTGTATTTGTGCATGCCGTTGCGGCCCACCAGGAACAGATTCTCAATGCGATCGATGTAACTGCGGATAACATCGAAACGGTCGTAACTTCCGAAATAAGCCGGATAAGTCTTGGGAACGTGGACTACATGAAAGTCTTCCACGTCCTCGGTCCTCAAAACGCCGATCTTAGCCACTTCGGAGATAGCGAACTTAGCCATCTCTTCATCCGGCAGCTTCCACAACGGGTCTGTATCGTTGCAGAAATATTCCAATCCTATCCAGACCTTGTCTTTGCTGCTCACCAGCCAAGGGCTCCAGTTATTGAATACCTGCAGCCGGCCCACCATCACGTCCGGCTCCTGGATATAGATCCAGTTGTCTTTCAAAGGCGTGCCATCTTTCTCGGTTACGGTGAGCTTGCTGGCCAGCAAACCGACGGTGATGAAGTCGCGGTACATCAGTCCTTCACTCACCTCGACGACCTCCGCCGGTACAGTGATCGAGAAAGCGCGAATCAGGTCGCGCACTGGCATGGTCGAAAAAAAATAATCTCCGGCGAAGCGAACTCGCTCTCCAGCCGCATTCACGCCCCCGATTGCGATCACCTTGTTGCCTTCAACCTCAACTTTGTCGATCGCAATGCCCATGTGGACTTCGCCCCCGGCTTCCTTTACCAGCCGTGCCGCATGTTCCCATAACTGGCCGGGGCCTAGCTTGGGGTAAAGAAACTTTTCAATCAGTGTGGTCTCGGTCTTCTTCTGCGAAATATCCCCGGACCCTTTGGGGTGGAACGTTTTCTTGAGGAAATGGACTACCACGCCGATGAGCGACAGGCCCTTGATTCGCTGCGCGCCCCATTCCGCGCTGATTTCGTTGCAAGGCACGCCCCACACTTTTTCGGTATACGACTTGAAGAAGGTCAGGTAGAGCTGCTTGCCGAATCGATTGATCAGAAAATCTTCCAGTGTTCGCTCTTCGCGCTTCGAAAAAAGCGCCGAACGCATGTAACTCATGCCGCAGCGAACGGTGCGGACCAGCCCCATGTTTCTGAACGTTGCCGCAGTCAGGCTGATGGGGTAGTCGAAGAAACGGCGCAGAAAATAGATGCGGCTTTTGCGCTGGCGAACCAGCATCACCCTGTCTTCGGTTGCGGGATCGGGGGCCGAAGCCGACGCCGGAACATCCCGTTCCTGACCCTGATGGCGCAGTTGGCCATCTTTGCTCGCGCCCGCCTCAACCGGGATCAGTTCGAGCCACCAGCGCATCACGCGGTCCGACTTGGAAAAGAAGCGATGCCCGCCGATATCCATGCGATTGCCTTTGTAGAGAACGGTTCGCGAGATGCCGCCAATCTCCTGGCTGGCTTCGATCACAATCGGCTTGATCGCGGAATGACGCTGCAGCTCGATTGCCGCAGTCAGTCCCGCGGGACCTGCCCCGATGATGATCGCTGAGCCCGTTTTCATTCGGCGACGCTTGTCCTTTTCCCCGGCTGGCGCGCAGCCTTAGTTTCTGCTCGCTGGCGCGCAGCTTTACCTCGCGCAGCCTTATCCCATTTGCTGGCTGGCGCACGGCCTTAACAGTATTTCAGCTTGCTAAGCCCGCTTGGGGACACACGCGCTCAGCGGGATCACCGAAGGCAATGTCATCTTGAGCGACCGAAGTCCGCCGCGGCGGAGGGAAGTGGGATAGCACGAACCCACCGCGAACGTAAACTCACAGGCCCTGTCATCAGGGCACGGTTGGTAGGTCGGGGATCCATCCTCGACTGCCGCAAACAGCCATCACATGGTTGGAGGGTACGGGCTTGAGCCCCCGTGCAAGCATCTTTTCAAATTTACGCACAACTAAATGGCAGCGCCCCCTACTGCTGCAGCACCACCTGGTCGCCTTCCTT
>JBEKWT010000159.1:0-6921 GCA_049512795.1 Occallatibacter sp. | reverse complement strand
CAGCTCTCCTGCGGATGCCATCCCAACTGCGGCATCGGCATGGCCGTAATGATCGACAAGGAAACCAAGGAGTCCGCTCCCGTCACCGCCTTCCTCGACATGGGCCAGGTGGCCAAGGATCTGGCCAAGGTCAACGATGCCGCCCGCGGAAAGTTCCTCTCCGTCCTGGGCCTCGGCATCTCGCTTCTGCGCAACTACGATCCCTTCCAGGCGCCCACCCACTTCAAGATCACCGACATGATGAAGAAGATGGACAAGACCTTCAACGCCACCGGCAAGAACTACGGCAGCGTCAAGGGCGACCGCACCATCGAAGACATCAAGGTTCGCCGCCAGGATCGCTGGAACTTCCTCTTCATCGCCGGAATGTGGTTCCAGGATCTGTTCAACTACGACTTCCGCCGCACCGAGCAATGCATCATTCCCTACGCCACGCAGGAAGGCGAGATCAGCTTCTGCGCGTACAACACCGGCGTGGGATGGCGCAACATCATCGAGAAGATGCACATGACGGCCACCCTCACCAAGTGGTATGAGGAGCACGGCCGCCACGAGATCTTCGCCGGCGGCAAAAAGGTGGGCATGAACCACGTTGGGCACGACCTCAACGTCAACATGGCGCACGTGAACGCCGAAGCTAACCACACTCTCGACAACCTCGGCATCGCCAAGAACGCCCGCGAAGAAAAGCTCCGCGCGCGCGCCAAGACGAACGAGGACAAACTGAAGCTCGAAGACAAGATCAAGCAGGAAGCCGAAAACGCCAAGATGGCCAAGCTCTACCGCGAGCACGTCCTCGGCGAAAAGCCTCTCGAGGGCGGCATGGTTTCGATCGGCGACATCCGGCCTGCCTCAAATAACGCCACCTCGCCCATCAACCGCCACCGCGAAGTCGAGAAGAGGCAAGAAGGCGAACTCGTCTCCGGCGACTAAGAACTGGCCGTTTAGGCAAAGTTCACTGGCAACCTTGGTTCTCTCAGCACAAAGGCCGTCCGCGCTTGCGGGCGGCCTTCGTGCATGCGCTCGAAGTTGATCGCACACTGATGGACTTAACGCGGGCACATCAAGCGAATTATCTTGGATAGGGTATCGATCGAAATTACTCCTGAAGGAGTGCGGTGCGAATGAAGAACGCAGAGAGCATCTCGTCCATGGTGAATGTGATCGGACAACCAACCCGTCTCGACCTCGTTTTGCTGGCACTCCTGTTCATTTGCTTCTCGCCGGCGCGGCTGCTCGCGGTCGACTGCAATGCCGCGGCGCGAGAGCCACTCACATACATCAACCTGCCCGGGGATCCATTTCAGGCAATCTCCACCCCGGACGGTTGCTGGCTCTTTGCATCTCTGGTCAAGGGCTCATCGAACCCCTCAGAGGCCGGGATTGCCGTCCTCCGGCGCGCCGACGGCATCATATCGCTGAAGAGAACTCTGACGGCAAAGGAGCTTTTGGCGAAGGTTGCTGTCCTTGGCATGGTGCTTACGCACGACGGCAAGCTCCTGATTGCGACTACAGACACGGGAATCGCCTTTTTGAATGTCGATGCGCTCATATCCGGCAAAGGGTCTGCGCTGCTCGGCGAATTCAGCGATGGCCCGAACGCAGCTTCCATCTATGTCAATGTCACAGCCGACGACCACTTCGCGTTTGTCAGCGATGAATCGCAAAATACGATCACTGTCATCGATCTCGGCAAGGCCAAGAGCAATGGATATTCCATCTCATCCATTGTGGGCAAAATACCTACCGCCATCGCGCCCATCGCTCTGACCTTCTCTCCGGACGGCGGTTTGCTCTATTCCACCAGTGAGATTGCCATCGACGGCTGGGGGTGGCCGAATACTTGCCCACTGGAGGAGCCGCAGCCGTCAAAACCGGATTTGCGGCAACCCGAGGGCGCCATTCTCGTCATCGATGTGGCCAAGGCCGAAACCAACCCTGAAAGCTCGGTCGTCGCGAAAGTCCCAGCCGGTTGCGTGCCTGTTCGGTTGGTTCTCTCGCCGGATGGTGAGCGGGCATACGTCAGCCTTCGCGATGAGAACGCATTGGCCGTTTTTGATGCCGGCAAGCTGGTGTCCGATCCCGCCCATGCTCGAATTGCGCGCGTTCCCGTTGGCACGGCCCCGGTCGGCGTCGCCGTTGTGAACTCGGGAAAGTTGATTCTCGTCACCAACTCCAATCGTTTTGCTGGTGGTGCGAGCGATCATCAATCGGTAAATATCGTAGCGGATCAGCTTACCGCGACCCCGGACCAGGCAGTCGTTGGACAAATCCCTGCGGGAGCATTCCCCCGCGAGTTGCACTTGACACAGGATGGCCAAACGCTGCTGCTGACGAATTTCAACTCAGGAACCCTGGAGTTGGTCGATCTCACCCGATTGGCTGCCTTCGAGCAAAAGACGGCGACCCATTAGCCGGCTGCATCGGCGCAGCACGGCCTGACTTGCGTCATGGCGCAAACAGACCGCACCCACGCCGGGCACCCCAGAGCCTGTCCTGAGCCTGTCGAAGGATCCCGCCCTTGGGACCTGGGATAGTACGATCCCCACAATCCCCGCCGCGCCCTACCACATTTCCAGTTTGAAATCCCGATACTCCCGAATCAACTCGAAGTCCGCACGGTTCGACGTAATCAGCCTCGCGCCATGGGACCGCGTCGTCAGCGCGATCAGCACATCAAAGTGCAAATCGCGCAGTTTACGTGGCTCAAATCCCTGGCCATCGCGAATTCTGGCCAGAATATGCCCCGACTCGATCCAATTTGCGGTCGTGGGCGTCAGAACAGGGCAGTTTGTTTCGAGCAATTCAATGGCTTTGCGGTCGACCCGGGACGATGCGCCGCGCCATAGCTCGGCAAGGACCACTGATGAGATGCGAATCAGACCGTCCGCCTGCCGTACTCGGTCCAGATGCCGGTTCGTGCGAATCTGGTCGATCAGCACTGAGCTGTCGAAGAGGACGATCTCACTCATCGCTGCCGGCGAAAGAGCCCTTCCCGCCGTACCGCTCCATCGTCTTCTTGAATACCTTCAGCTTTACGATTTCTTCGAGCGCACGATGCACCGCCTCTGTGCGCGTCTTCACGCCCAGGGCGCGCTTCGCTTCATCCGCCAGCTTGGTATCCAGCCGAATTGAGGTCAGGGTGACAGCCATAGCCGCTCCTTATATATACAGATTATGCAACCGGTATATACACTTGTCAAACCATTTCAAAGCCGCTGCGCCTCAATCGCTTTCAGCAATCCCGCGGTCGCATCATTCCCACGATCCGAATCAGCTACCATGGGACCATGACCCCCGGGAATTGCGGAAAGCCTGCGTGCGCGGTTCGCATTTCTGTGCCAGTTCCTCTCAAAGGGGCCATGCCAGCACGCCGCGGCCTGCGCGGATTGGCGCTCGCGGCGATCTTGCTGACCACAGTCTTACTGCGGGCGCAACAGTCCCCAGCCTTCGTAACATGGCAGGGAACCCTGCGCGACGCTTCCGGCGCTCCAATCTCCCCAGCCGAAATCCGCCTCACCGGCAACGGAATCAGCTCTGAAGCGCCAACCGGCGTCGACGGCACGTTCCACTTTGCCGGCTTGGCCGCCGGTCAATACAAACTCGCTGTTGAGGAGCGTGGCCGCATCATCGGCTATCCATCCACGATCACCATCTCGCAGGCCGCCCCGCCCGCCCTCCTCACTCTCGCCGGCGGCCAGCTCTCTGTCAGCGCCGTAAGCACTACCGGCGCCACCGGCGGCGAGCAGCTCTCCAGTGCGGCCGTCAGCGAACTCCCGCTCAACAAGCGTGACTTCAGCCAGTTGCTTCTCCTCGCGGCTGGCACCATGACCGACGTCAACGGCGCTACAAACTTCACGCAGCAGTTCGCCATCAACGGCCAGCGCGGCGTCGAAGCCACCTTCGCCATGGACGGAGCCGACATCAGCGATCCGGAGATGGGCGGATCCACTTTCTCGAACTTCAACGTCGATGCCGTCGAAGAGATTCAATCCAGCTCCGGCTGGATGCCCGCCGAGATCGGACGCGGCGCATCCGGTTTCACTAACATCGTCACCCGCTCCGGCTCTGCCGGTTTTCACGGGTCGTTCTTCGAGTTCGTGCGTAACTCCGCCTTCGACGCGCGCAATTACTTTGACCACGCCACTCCCGTCTATCCCGGCCGCATCCCGCCTTTCCGCCGCAATGAATTTGGATTTACCAACGGCGGTGCCGTGTTCCTCCCCCATCTCTATGACGGCCGCAAGCGCACCTTCTACTTCACGCAATACCAGGGCTTCCGCCAGATCCTCGGCACCACCCAGGTCATGTCCGTACCCACCGCCGACGAACGCGCAGGGCTCGACACCACCGCGTTTCCTGGCGACACGCTTCAGGTTCCCGTCGATCCCGGTATTGCTGCTGTCCTCAAGCGCTACCCTTTGCCCAACTACTCGGCGGGTTCCTTTGGAGCGCACACCTACGCAACCCCCTCCAACGTCATCACCAACGCCAATCAGTTTTCCCTCCGTCTCGACAACGCCTTGAGCGCTAAAGACCAGTTCCTCGCGCGCTTCAATATCGATAATCTGACCGGCCCCACTACGAATCCCGATCAGACAGCCATTGATCCGTCCTTTGGCACCACCTACATCGACCGGCAGCGCAATGTCATCGGCGCATGGACGCGCAACGTCTCCTCCCGCCTCATTCTCATGTCCTCTCTCAGCATTACCCGCTCCACGCCCGGATTTCCCACAACCAATCGCACCGATCCAGCCATCAAATTCGTCGATGGTCTCTTCGAGCCGTTCGACGCCCCCGCCGGCTCGGTGATGCAGGCCTACGGAAACCTCTTTCAGGGCCGCCAGCTCGTCACCTTCTCGCGGGGCCGCCACTCATTCAAAGCTGGATTCGAAGCGCGCTTGAATCGTGATACCACCTACTTCGGCATCAGCCCAAACGGCGAATACGACTTTGGCGGCGGCGCCGCATATGCCATCGAATTCATTCCTTCGCTGAGCGGCACGCACGATCTTCATCCCGGCGATCTATTGCCGGATACGCTCTCGGGGTTTCTCTCCGGCAGCCCCTTTGCCTACACTGTAGCCATCGCTCCTCCGTATTTCTCTAACGGCGCGCACATCGGCCCAGCAGCCATTAACCGCAACAACGTCAGCTCCTTCGTGCAGGATGCTTTCAAGGTCACCAGCCACCTGACCCTCGATTACGGCATTCGCTGGGATCTCTACACGCCGATCAGCGAGCGCGCACGTCGCACATCCACAGTCATCACTGCCAACGGGGCGCAACAGTATGTCATCAACCCGCAGCCCGGCTACAAAACCTCCTGGCACGCTTGGCAGCCGCGCCTGCAAATCTCCTGGCAAGCCACGCCCAGGCTGCTGGCGCGTGCCGGCGCAAGCATCATGACCATCCCGCCGAATATCTGGCAGGACAACTTCCTCACCGGCTCCACGCCGTTTGCTGTCTATCCGCGCTTGCTCTCCACTTCCCTCGCGCCCATTCGTTACGGATTTCAGATCACTCCTGCCGAGGTTCCGCCTGTCTACACGCCATCGGGCGTAAACATCTTTCCTGCCGACAATCCCAAACAGGTCCCCGCCAACACCGTGATGGACGTGAACCGCTACGAGCAGGAACTTGCCGCGCTCACCCCCGGTGGCCCCGTAAGCGATTTGTCCCTCAGCGGCATCGATCCATCATTTGGAAACGCCACGCTCTACACCTGGACACTGGGCCTCGAGCGCAAACTCGGAGGCCTCACTGCCGACGCAACCTACGTCGGTACGGCCGCTGAAAAACTTCCGGCAATCGGTTTTCCCAATGCATATTCCGGCGCTACTTCGGCCTTCGCTCGCTACACCACATTCGACGCTTCCGGCGATGTCGTAGGCGGCTTCGGTACCGAAAACCTCATCGTGGCACTGGCACATTCCACCTATCATGCTCTTCAAATCTCTCTTGCGGGAACCGCACCTCACGGTGGGCCGGGCATTCAAGCTGGATTCACCTGGAGCAAGTCCATCGACAACAGCAGCGGCGTCATCGCGGGAGGCTCAACGCCCCAGAATCCCTTTGACTATCACGCCGAAAAAGGCCCGTCGACCTTCGACGCAACCACCTCCTTCGGTCTCAGTGCTGCGCAGGACCTTCATCTCGATCGAGTGGCCCTGCTTCGTTTTGCCGGCAGCGGAATCACATCCGGCTGGGAGCTTTTGAGCATCGCTTCCATCTCGTCGGGCTCGCCTTTCACCGTTTACTCCGGCATCCAGCAAACCGGCGCAGGTTCCAATGGCGTCGACCGGCCCGATCAGATCGCCACTCCGCATCTCTCCACCGCGCGCAAAGTCCGCGAAGACTACTTCGGCGAGGGCGTGAACAATGCCGCCGATTTCTTCTCCATTCCCATCCACGTAAGCGGTGGCACGGGGCCGAATCAAGGGCGATTCGGAACGCTCGGCCGCAATACATTTCGCGGGCCCGCGTTCTACGACCTCGATCTGGCGGCAATCAAGGACACGCCGTTTGGCTCGCGAAAAAACGGAGCGGAACTGGTCGATCTCCAGTTCCGTGCGGAGTTCTTCAACATCTTCAACATTGTCGACATGGGACTGCCGGCAAACATTATTTCCGGCGCCGGCTTCGGCGAAATCAGCAAAACCGCCGGCAACTCCCGCCAGATTCAGTTTTCGCTTAAGCTTATTTATTGAGTCACCCCGCACCCCCACATCGCGCAAAATGCGTCGAGCTCTCCTTGTGGTAACCGTTAACTGGGCTGAAGTGCCTGAAATCTCATCGTTACCTTTGGCACTCCTTCTGCACTCTCCGGGGAACTTCGCCCTTAGCCTCTTTGGCTGTACAATCCGTACATGACACCGCGGCCAGCCCGCTACTTTTGGCCGGTCTCCGGAGTCAAAC
>JBEKWT010000158.1:0-6971 GCA_049512795.1 Occallatibacter sp. | reverse complement strand
AAAAGATCGTCACCTCGTAGCTTCGACTGAACCCGTTCCTTCCGCAAATTCTCGTCAGATCCCCTCAGTCGCAAAACTATTCCGGCTGGCGTGTGTCGCCGCAGAACCGGCGCGCCAACTCCAGCAGCCGAGTTAACTCCGTCAGCGCCGCGCCGCTGATATGTCCCAGCAGGTCCACTGGGATGCGCTGAATCACAGGATCCATCGCATCCAGCAAATCCAGTCCCGCATCCGAAATCTGCGTCCAAACCACCCGGCGATCGTGCCGGTCGCGGTGTTGGCGAATCAATCTGAGGCGCTTCAGCCGCGCCAGCAATCGTGTGATGTCGGGCTCCATCGTGATCATGCGCGCACCGATGGCCGCGCAGGTAAGCCCGTCCGGTTGCGCTCCGCGCAGGATGCGCAGCACGTTGTATTGCGTCGACGTCAGGCCAAAACCTCTGATCTTTTGCTGGAAGGCGCGCTGCAGACAATCCGAGGTGCGCATCAGGTTCAGAAATGCTTCTTCTTCCACGCTCGAAAACGGCGACGCTTGCGCGATCTCAGAATTCAAGCTGGTCATTGAAAATCCCCCCATCGCGCCGCCGCACCCATCCAGTGATCGGCAAAGATACCGGGCGCCAACCCGGCCAAAGCCTCGCCTTACTGCTTGACGGCGTCAACCTCGATGGTGAGCTTGACTTCGTCACCCAGCACTGCTGCAGGAGCCTTGGGAGCGATTCCGAAATCCGTTCTGTCGATCGTTGCTGCTGCCGAGAAACCGCAATGTACCCTGCCGCGCTGGTCCGTGACCTGCGCAGTCGGCCCCTCCACTGCCAAAACCACTGGCTTAGTAACGCCATGTAAGGTCAGGTTTCCGGTCACGGAAAGGTTGTTGCCGTTCTTTGTCACGCTGGTGCTCGTGAACGTCGCCGTCGGGAAACTGGCTACGTCGAAATAACCTGCGCCCTTGAGGTCGTTGTCTCTGGCTTGAACTCCGGTATCGATGGTGTCCACTCCGATGGTGACCTGCACGGTGGACTTCGTAATGTCAGCCCCATTCAGTTGAATGGTGGCGTTCACGTTGCCAAAGCGGCCGTGAACCTTGGAAACGCTTATGTGGCTGATCGCGAAATCAACCTCGCTGTGGTTCGGGTCTGAGACCCATGTCGTGTTTTGCGCCAGAGCAACGGGCGCAGCCAGCGCCAATACACCAGCAACAAAGGCCAATCGTTTCACAGGTTGAAGCTCCTTTCGATTCAGGGTCTCCTCGAGCCCGATGCGGATCAACGAGGCACACACATCCATCAGGTAAGATGCTTCAGCCAACATAGTCGTTGCAACATATATTTCCGGTACCCCGGCGCTTCGGCTGTTTCAGGGTACGAATGCCGCGACCTTCCGCTTCGCAATCGGATTCCGGTTTGCCGCGCCCTGCCGGTCTGTTATGCTCCCGCCTGTGTCCGTTATTGGCCCGTTTCGCCAGCTCACCCGTTCACAACGCCATGTTTTTCTGGCCGCATTTCTTGGCTGGACGCTCGACAGCCTCGACTTTTTTCTCCTCGTCTTTTGCGTCAACGCGATTGCCGGCGAGTTCCACACTCAGCCCTCCGCAATTCTGGGAGCGGTGTTCCTCACCCAGGCGTTCCGTCCTGTCGGCGCTCTTCTCTTCGGCATGTTGGCCGACCGCTATGGCCGCCGCCCGATCCTTATGGCGAATATCCTCGGCTTCTCTCTAATCGAATTAGCCTGCGCATTTGCGCCTTCACTCAACGTACTGCTCGTCCTCCGGGCGCTGTTCGGAATTGCCATGGGCGGTGAATGGGGTGTCGGCGCCGCTCTGGCATTTGAAACTCTGCCCAGGGAAGGCCGCGGCACATTTTCCGGAATCCTACAGGAAGGCTACGCATTTGGATCGATCCTGGCGTCGGCTGCCTTCGGCCTGTTGTTTGCCGGCTCCCATTGGCATGGTGTCTCTCTGCCGGCAATCGGCTGGCGGGGATTATTCATCCTCGGGTCAACGCCCGCGCTTCTGGCGTTTTATGTTCAGGCTCGTGTGGAGGAATCGCCGGCCTGGCTCGCCGCCGCCAAAAAGCGTTTGGCTCGGCCCGCACTTCACTCCGGTCCCACGTGGCCACGCGAGTTGCTCCATTTTTTGCCCACATTTCTGTTCCTGGTCATTCTGATGACAGCTTTCATGAGCTTCTCGCATGGAACTCAGGATGTGTATCCGACTTTTCTGGCCGTGCAGATGAAGCTTCCTCCACAGACCATCGGTCTCATTGGCGTTCTCTACGGTCTTGGCTCCATCGCAGGCGGAATCGTCTTCGGCACCCTTTCTGAAACATGGGGCCGCAAAAGGGCAATCATGACTGCGGCGTTGCTGGCAATTCCCGTGATCCCTCTCTACGCCTATGGCCATTCCGCCGTCACCGTTGGCGCCGGTGCGGTGCTGATGCAATTCATGGTGCAGGGCGCCTGGGGTGTCGTTCCGGCTTATCTCACGGAGTTGTCCCCCGCTCCAGTGCGCGCCACGGCGCCCGGCTTGGCATATCAACTCGGTGGGCTCATCACCTCGTGGAACGGCAAGGGCCAGGCTCTGGCAGCTGAGCGCTGGGGCAGTTATCGGGCGGTGCTCGCCATTACCGTGATCGTAGTTGCGCTGGCGCTCGCGGCTCTGGCGGCGATGGGACACGAGGCCAGGGGCCGTGAAATGAGCGACGCGTAAATCCAGTCGTACCGCCTGCGAGATCCGCCCTCCGTAATCCGCTCTTGATGAGGCAGCCTTCGTCCACTGCTGCCCGAGCCCTTCCGCAATATCTCCCCGCCAACTCAGGACCAAGGTAATCGTCTCCGATTACCACCTTGCTCAATGGACAGGTGCCTAAGGATGCAGCGCCAGCCTCCGCGGGTCCCACCTTTGCGGCATTGTTCTAAATGGTTCAAACCGTTAGCTTCGATTCCATCGGACATCGGCACGAATGAACCTCTCACCGGGCTGCGAAGACGAGGAAAAACTGAACACTTGAGCGCAGCTCTTCGAGTGGAACGGTCGTGGTTCTTTCGCAAGGCAGGAATGCAAATGGATCACGTTGAAGGCGTCCGGCCGTTTGCTTCCACTTTGAAGGATGTGTCACTCATCGCCTCTGCTGATCGGCGGTTGGGAAAAAGCAGGAGATGCGAGTTGAAATGGAGAACCTTCTTCCGGATTCTGCGGTAGCTCATCTTGGAGCGGCTCTATGAGCCAGACGTTCGACCAAATCGCTTCTGCGAACTCGCTCCAGCAGCCCGATATCTCTTCCATCAGGTTCGCCTCTGCGCCCCAGTTGAATCGGACAAGAGATGCAGCCCGGCTGACCTTCCGCCTCGACATTCGTCGCAGCCTGCAAATGCATCGCCGTCTCGCCATCTCACTCGCCTTCGTCGGGCTTGCCCTCGCCGTCATTTATCTGCTCAATGTCTGGTCCGTTCGCTCGGCTCAGAGCGTGAACAATTCGCAGCCCGCACTCACCAGCGAAACCAGCGCCGCAACGCATGATCTCCAGCCGGCGATGGGCGCCATTCCAGGCTTCGCCAAATTCGCTGCCTCTGCCATTATTCCCTGGTATTCCGCCGATTCCGAAGTGTTTCGCAATGCCATCGTGCTCCTTCTCAGTTTCATTTTCCTGGGGACCGCGGTCGCCGTCATCGCCCATAAAGTGGACCCTCGCATTCACGCTGCCTCTGATGTCGAGCACTTGTTGGGCTTTGCGCCAATGGCGCAGTTGCCGGATTTTTCTGAAGTCTCTAACGAAGTTGCGCAGGAGCATTTCTTGCGGCTGGCCTCCGGCATCGATCGCGCCTTCAAGGATCGCAACCTCAGCCACTGTGTCTTCACAGGAACTGGCCCCGGTGTCGGCGTCACAACCGTCGCCGCCGGGGTCAAGGAGATGCTTGACGGTCTTCGCAAATCGGCAGTGACTGCCGGCGCTTCGGAAATGTCCCTACCGGCGCCTCGTAGCGAGCGGCAGGAAACGGCACTCCGGGGCGATGATCTCCCGACGCTTCAGCAGTTGACCAGCGAGGCCGAAGGCGCCCGACGCGAGATCATTCTCGCTGATTCCGCGCCTCTCGCCGCCTCCGAGGAAACTGAGCATCTTGTGTGCTCCGCTGACTGCACGATCGTAGTGATCGAAGCTGGGGTCACCACGCGCGCGCAGTTGCGCGCAGTGGCCAACACCCTCCAGCGCATCAAGGCGCCGGCCGTCGGTTTCGTTCTCAACCGCGTTCGATTGGCCACTGCCGATGCGGCGTTCCGCCGTTCCATCAAGGAAATGAACCGCCATCTCCGGTCCCAGGGCCAGTCCAACGATTGGCAAATGCTTCAGACGCTAAGGCTCGCAATCGAAGAGGGCAGCGCCACCCTGGACCTCGACGCTGCCTTGCCGAATCGGCCGGCAAAGAATCCGCCTGCAAGGATTGTTACCGGCGCCGCGCCCATTGTTGAAGTGGTTCAGTCTGATGCCGAGGTCGTTCAGCCTGACGCACCGGTCGCCATGCCTCTAGCTGAGCCCGCTCTGCCTGCCCCGTCTCGGGATTTTGAACCCCCGCTGGATTCAGTACCGGAGCCTACGGACCAATCGCCTAAGGACCAAACGCCTCAGGTGACTTGGTCGCCGTGGGAAGAGACAGCTTCGCGCTTCACCCGAATGTTAGAACCGGAAACCGCGCATCAGTCAGCCTCGCAAACGTCTCGTAACAGTGAAAGCGAAACTGGACACGCGCAGGAAACGGTGCAACCGGCGCCGCGGGAAGCTTCGCGTCTCACGCTGCCTCGGCTCAGCGACCTCAGAGGCATGAACTTTACCCAGGCGCTCAGAGATTTGGATTCGGCCAAGCATCCCGCGCCACCGAGCTCCGGCATTGATGTGCTGATGAATGCTATCGCGCCCTTCGAAGCGCTGTTTACGCAGAGTGACTCCGCACAGAAAGATGTTCCGTCAGCAGCGGGGCATGCGGAATTCGATCCGCTCGCTGCGATGCCGGCTTCCTTTTCCGCTCCCGAGCCTGGAGCTGCGGCCCGAGCAGAGGACGGGGCAGTCGGCGCGAGGAAGCATCCGCCGCAGCAGAGTTTTCTTCCCTTTAAGCCTTCCGTGCCCGAGAAGAGTGAAGGCAGCCGGGGAGAAGAAAGCGGGCGAACGCGGCCCGAACCAAATGGCGCCGGAAGAAAGCCGGGCGGCTTCTTCGACCAGTTGCAAATCTTGCCTTCGCGGCGCGGCCAATACAAAAAGAAAACCTGATGACCGTGAATTACAGGACAAATTCTGGAAGCCAGTGAAGTTTTTTGGGGGAGCCAGTAAACGACATTGGGGGACGAGGCCAGTGAACGCATTCAGATTTAACGAGATATATTATCCATAAATTACTGTTCGGAAGGCCCAGCCTCTTGCCCGCTTTCATGGGGACGGGGGCTGGGCTTTTATCTGCCCTTCTTTCGGCCAACAGCACACTTGACAGACGTCCGCAGCTGGTTTACTTTGCAATGTAAAGCGAGAACAGAATGCACGACCTGAACAAGGCGCTGGGCGACATCAGCAGTATTCGGATGCAGGTGGCGCGCAGCACGGATTTTCGCGGCTATGGTCCGGTGACGCTGGCGGCAACGGGAGTGCTCGCCTTGGCCGCGACAGCGGCGCAGTGGTGGTGGCTGCCGGATCCGGCGCAACACCTGGCGGCCTACCTGGCGACCTGGATTGCAACCGCCGTTGTGAGCGCGGCGGTGATCGGCGCGGAGATGTTTGCGCGCACCCGGCGCATACACCGCGGCATGGCTGACGAAATGATACGGATGGCCGTGGAGCAGTTTCTGCCGTCAGTGGCGGCGGGTGCCCTGGTGACATTTGTTCTGGCGCGCTCTGTGCCCGAGGCAGCATGGATGTTGCCCGGACTGTGGCAGGTGATCTTCAGCCTGGGCGTGTTTTCGTCCTGCCGCTTCCTGCCGAGGCCGATGATCGCGGCGGGCGTATGGTACCTGGTGACCGGGCTGCTCTGCCTGACTCTCAAGGATGCGCGCGCCCTCTCTCCATGGGCGATGGGAATTCCCTACGGAGTGGGCCAGATGCTCGTTGCCGGGATTCTGCGCCACAACGCGCGGGAGGCCAACGATGAAGGCTAAACCGAGAGCCAGCGAGGGCCGCTTTGCCTACGAAGGGCTCGACCGCGTGATTCATGAGCGCGCGCGTCTGAGCGTGCTCACATCGCTCATCACCAATCCAAAGGGGCTCACGTTCAACGACCTGAAAGAGATGTGCGCGCTGACCGATGGTAACTTGAGCCGCCACCTGAGAGTGCTGGAGCGGGCGAAGATGGTGGAGATTGTGAAGGGGCAGGAGCGCAACCGGCCACAGACGGTTTGCCGCATCACCGCGGCGGGGCGCAGGAGCTATCTGGAGTACCTGGCCACCCTCGAGCAGGTCATCCACGACGCGGCCAGCGGAACGCGGGCCGCGTCCGCTCCTAACCTGGTCCGCGGATTGGCGCCCTCGCGGGTCTGATCTTTTTTTGCAGTTTAACTTTGCGATGCAAAGTGTTCAGGCATCGCAGCACAGCGGGCCTTTGGTGAAGGGAGAATGAGAATGAGTGATCTTTCGATTCTGCAGGCAAGCTTGCAGGCAAAGACGATGTCGAGATCGATGGGTGTGAAGCTCATCGTGGTGTGCGCTTTGGCGCTGATGATGACGATCCCGGCGGTGTTTGTCGCTTGGCTAGTGGGCGACCGGACGAGCCGAGCGAAGGATGTTGCGAACGAAATCAGTAAGTATGTGGGCGGCGAGCAGACGTTTCTCGGACCGACGCTTGCCATTCCCTATGACATTGCGCCGCAGTCGCCAGCGGAAACAGCAAAGCACGGTACCTATCTCGTTTTCCCGGCGCAAGCAACGGCCGACGTGAAGACGCATACGGAAGAACGGCACCGCGCGCTTTTCAAGGTACCGGTGTTTAATGCGGATTTG
>JBEKWT010000157.1:0-7435 GCA_049512795.1 Occallatibacter sp. | reverse complement strand
CCACAGGCTCTGGTGCACGTTCATGCCGGAGCCGTTGTCGCCAAAGAGCGGCTTGGGCATGAAGGTTGCGGACATGCCGTGCTTCTTGGCGATCATGCGGATGATGTACTTGTAGTTGAGAAGGTTGTCGGCCATCTTGACGAGCGGGCCGAAGCGCATGTCGATCTCGCACTGGCCGGCCGTGCCCACTTCGTGGTGGTGCACTTCGCATTTGACGCCCATGTCCTTCAGCGCCAGGATGATCTCCGAGCGGATGTCCTGCAACTGGTCGGAGGGCGGCACCGGGAAGTAGCCTTCTTTGTGACGCAGCTTGTAGCCGAGGTTAGGGCACTCTTCGCGGCCCGTGTTCCAAATGCCTTCGTCGGAGTCGACAAAGTAGTAGCCGCTCTGTGCGTTCTGGCCGTAGCGCACGTCGTTGAAGATGTAGAACTCCGCCTCCGGACCCCAGTAGCTCATGTCGGCAATTCCGGTTTTCTTCAGATACGCTTCGGCCTTTTGAGCCACGTGGCGCGGATCGCGCGTATAGGGCTTGCGGGTGATGGGGTCGAAGACGTTGCAGATGATGTTCATGGTGGGCACGGAGAGAACCGGATCCACCACCGCCGAGTCTGCATCGGCAACCAGAACCATGTCGCTCTCATGAATCTGCTGGAAACCGCGGATGCTCGACCCGTCGAAGCCGATGCCTTCTGCTTTGTCGAACAGGTCGTCCTCGAGGTCTTCCACTGGAATGGAAAAATGCTGCCACATTCCCGGCAGATCAATAAACCTGAGGTCGATTATTTTCACGCCTGCATCTTTGGCAAGCTTTTTCACGTCACTCGGAGTTCGCGGCATTTTAAGTTCTCCTTTCGCCTGGTGTTGTCACACGCAAGCACGAGTTGAGTTGTGGAGGTCGAGCCAAACTGCGGCTTCGTTCAAAAAAAAGTGCGATAAGGATAGGATTCCGCCGCAGCCGCAAAATGAACAGCGGACATTTGGCTGGAGCGGCGATCGGGCGCCGGTTCAACGCAAGTTGGATAGGCGCACGGAATTCGCAAGCATCCTAGTGCCACCAGCATAAAGAGTCCGTGATGTTTTGGGTACGGAGGGTGTGGAAAACCCAGCTCAGCGGTGGCGGGCGATGAGAACCATAATGAGCAGAATGACGACGGGAATGAGGGCTAAACCGGCGTAATAGAGGATTTTGCGGGATAGCTGGGATTTGCGTTTTTGCCAGTTGAGGAGTTCGGGGCGCTCCTCCACCCCGACCTGATCGGGGTACTCAAGGTCGCGGATGAACTCCTTTGCAGTGGCGTAGCGATTCTTTGGATCGCGCTCCAGGGCGCGGTAAATGATCTCCTGCAATTGGGGGGAAATCGAGGGATCGGCCACGCTCGGCGGAAGGGGATGATTCAACAGGCGGTCGTTCATGGCGGCCAGCGGGGAAGGACCGGAGAAGGGCAGTTTACCGGTGAGCATCTCGTAGAGGATGACGCCCATGGAGTAGAGATCGGTGCGGCCGTCGCCGCGCTTGCCCTTCACCTGTTCCGGAGCGATGTAATCGGGCGTGCCCAGCATGGCGGTGAAGTTGGCATAGGTGAGGCGGCGCGAGGCCGTGTCGCCGGCAATGCCGAAATCGATGAGCTTGATGTGGTCGTTGTCGTCGACCATGATGTTCTCGGGTTTGAGATCGCGGTGGACGACGCCGTTCGAATGGATGTAATCGAGAGCCTTGAGAACCTCGATGGCGATGCGAATGGCGCGGTCCTTGGGCATCCGGCCCTCATTGAGAATTTGGCGCAGAAGACGACCGGGACACCATTCCATGACCATGTAAACGCGCGAGCGATGGTCCCCGCCATAAACTTCCATTACGTTGGGATGGTGAAGGCGTTCGCCAATCTCCGCTTCGCGCTTGAAGCGGTCGGAGAGGATGGGATCGGCTTCCATGTCGGGATGAGGAATCTTGAGGGCAACGATGCGGCCGTCGCGCGTATCGGTAGCGCGAAAAATCGTGGCCATGCCGCTCTTCGCGATGGGCGCGTCGATGCGGTAGGAGTCCACCTGCGTTCCCGGCTCTAAGACATCGTAAAAGCTCATCGTGCAATCCGATCCATCGGGGCCTTTTCTACTGTATCGGGTGTGAGCGCCAGAAACTGAATCGACGCCCCAACGGCTGAAAGGAAGGGAACAGAGATCGGCAACACAAGTTCTCTCATACCGGCAGTCTGTAGGTGCGGCCGCGATACATGCCCACCTGCTCCACCGAGCGGACGCGAATCACCTGCGCCGTGGTGTTGTCGCCGCCGTCGATTTCGACCGCACGGGCGACGAGTTCATGGGCGATCTGAGAAGCATCTTTTTTTTGCGAGGCAATGCGGGCGATCTCGGTTTCGCTCATCTCGTCGTGCAGGCCGTCGGTGCATAAGACCAGGACGTCGCCCGGCTGCAGGCTGAGAGCATTGGTATCGGGGGAGACAAACATTTCCGGCCCCACGGAACGGATGAGAACGTGGCGCGAGTCGGAAGAGGAAATGTCGCCGTTGGAAATCAGGCCCATCTTGCGCTGTTCGTTAACCCAGGTGTGGTCCTGGGTAATTTGCCGGGCGTGGCCGTCGCGGACCAGATAACAGCGCGAATCGCCAACATGCGAGACCACAGCCTGATCGTAGCGCAGGGCGCAGGCGACCAGAGTGGTGGCCATATTTTTGCCGCGGTATTCCTGCTCAAGCCTGCGATCGTGCACCGCGGAGTTGGCGTTCTGGATGAGCCGCGGCAGAAGGCTGATGAGCATGGAGCCGGCTTGCGCTTTGGCAAACTGTTCGGTGATGACCGAGACGGCCGTGGCCGAGGCCACCTCGCCCAGATCCATCCCGCCCACTCCATCGGCTACGACGAAGAGAAAGCCATGGGAGCGCGCCTGCTGGCGCGAGGCAGGGATAAATGATCCCATGGCGTCTTCATTATTCTTGCGCACTTTGCCGAAGTCGCTAGCCTGGCCAAACTGAACGTCCAACATATGCGCCGCCGAGAAGCCTTTCTTTAGAAAATATTGATGCGCTGCCCCCAAAAAGCTACTGGGTGGCTCTCTCTCCCTAGCCTCTCATAGCGAGGCCGGGGAGAGATTCCACCCAGATTTTTGCCTTGGTTGACGTGCTGCCTACAGAGCGTCCTTTGAGGCCAAAAGCACTGATTTGCCCGATGCCTTTGACGATCGCAGGAAGAAAATCGCTCCGTAAATGCCCCATAAAGCTGAGATGCCCAGCGCCGTGAGGGGTTCCATCTTTGTTCCCAGGTTGAAGAACGGTCCAGCCAAGTAGAACGCCATGCAGGTGAGGTTGGCGAGCAACCCGAATCCCGGAATGAGCGTGTGCTTGAGCAGGCTGTGGTCGGGCCGGCTGTGATACGCCACGAGGCATAGCAAGCAGCTCAGCCCATAGAGGATGAAGGTGCCGAAGTTTGAAGTGAGCGTCAAGGCCAGCAGCGAGTTCGGCAGCTTGGCCAGGGTATCGTGCGGCAGGTAGCCCCAACTGGAGAAGATGCCGTGCGGCAGAGCGGCAATGGTGGCGTCGGTCGGCGCGCCCGCGTCGCCGAACATCAGCGAGATGGCGATGACGCCGATGACCGCGGAGATCCACGCCAGCGTCCAGATGGCCTTGCGCGGCGACAGAGACTCAGCGTGCAGCATGCCGAAGTGCTCGGGAACCTCCGCATCCTTGCCCATGGCATAGGTGACGCGGGCGCCGGTGTTCATGCAAGCCAGCGTAGTGCCGATGAGGGCGAAGAAGACCGTGACGGCTTCGGCCAGCATGAAGTACCTGCCGTGGCCCTGGCCGAGCAGTTGATCGCCGACGATGATCATCATGTCGCCGATCGGCGCGGCTGAAGTCGTCGCGCTTTGCATGGTGTACCCCGAGTTGAGGAAGTAGTTGGCGCAGAAGTACTCAAAGAGGTAGCAGAACAACCCCTGAATCAGCAGCGAGGCAATGACAGCAATGGGAATATGCTTGGTCGGATTCTTTGCCTCGCCTCCCATCGAGGTGACCGATTCAAATCCCACGAGGATGAGGATGGCGACCGTGGACTGAATGAAAACCCAGCTCCATTTGTGGACTCCGATCACTGAAGCGGCGTTGGGATGGGCGAGGAAGTTCCCGCTGGAGTCGGTTTCCTGATAGCTGATGGTGAATGGAACGGGCTTGCCGGCCGAATCGAGAAGCGGCAGCGGGTTGCCGCCGGAGTCGCGCATAATCGAGCCGTCCTTGGCCGTGGCGAACTGGTAGGTGAAAGTCTCCTGTGTCTGAGTATCGTATTGGAAGGAAGGCGTGCCTTCCGGATGGTTGGCGCGGTAGCCGATGGCCAGAACGCTGAAGACAATCAGGGCGGAAATCTGAATCACATTCATGGCAATGTTGACCGCCGAGGAGGCGCCGGCGCCCTTGGATGCGATCCAGGCGACGAAGAAGGAGAAAACCACCGCGACCAGCGCCATGAAGAGCAGTCCGGGGTTGGAGCCGCTCATGAAGGTGGGATACAGGAAGCCGACGACGTAACCAACGAAGACGCCGGTGACGGCGACCATCACGCCGGGATAGACCCAGTAGTAGAGGTGCGAGCCCCAGCCGACCACGAACTTGGCGAGGCGGGCGTATTTGAAAGCCTTGTCCTTGGAAAGCATGGCCTGCTCAGCGTAGTAGTAGCTGGAACCGGTGCCGGGATAGAGCTTGGAGATCTCGGCATAGGAGACGGCGGTAGCCAGACAGAGCAGCAGAGAGACGAAGATGCCCAGCCACATGGATGGAGCGGTTGATGGCTGGCCGGCAACACCCGTAGTGGCCTGGATGTAGAAGGTGAGCCATAGGAAGGCGCCGGGGGCGATGAGCGCCATTGCATTTGCGGTCAGCTGGGTTAGGCCCAGGGTGGCCTGCATCTGAGGTGCTTTCTGATCTGCCATGAGCATTCTCCTGAGATTTTGAATTTCGTTTTCGAGCGATTTAAGAGTTCAAGTGCTCTCGTCAGCTCTGCGGAAGGCGCCATTTTCTTGGGGAAAATGCCGCTTGGAGTCAGTGCTTCCGAGGTACTGCAACTCTTAAATCGCTGTTGGCGGCTCCCGGCGGCTGACCCCCGGGAATTAAATCAAACTTCAAAATGTGCGACGCGCCCATCCCAGGCGGGGAACCTCTCGAGCTACGGCGCTGCTTGCTGCGGGACCTGCCGGTGAGCCTGGTTAGGCTTCGGCCGGTCCCGGTTCAATTGTGGTAGTGCGAGTCTAGCGGTCGTCCCATGAGGACAAAATCAGGAATTGGAACATTTCTAGCGCTTCGGTCCGAAGAAGGCGATGAACGCCACTGTGACCGTCTGCTGCTGGTCGGTGAATTGATTGGCCAGCTTGTCGAAGTACTGCAGGTTGGATTTGTCGATGCGATACTCAATGCGCATGAGCGCGCCTTCTATCCACTTGTACTCATAGGTAAACGTGCCTTCGTAGAGGGTGTTTGCCGGTCCATAGACTCCGCTTGTTTGGACGCCGTTCGCATCGTCAAACCATTCGAATCGGCCGGCGATTGCATTCTTTGTGGATGCCTGTTCATGGAATGCAGCGGCTACGCCGTACCAGGTAACCAGCTTTGTGTTGCCCTGTGACACAATCTCATCCTGATTCATGCCGTAATCGAAGTTGACGTACGCGTTGAACTTTCCCGGCGGCGTGAACAGCACCGTTGTGTCGATCAGGTTGCGGAGCCCAGCTGTCGTGTTGGAGTTCTCAGGGCCGACTAGATAGTTCAGGTCCCAGGTGACCTTGGGCTTCACAAGGGCGCTGGTAAACGCTCCGGAGACGCCGCCGTTCGCTTTAGATACGTTGTTCCATCCGTTGAACAACTGAAATCCGATGGTCTCGGTCTTTGAAACGGGCATCGACGTACGAGCCCCGAAATGCCAATAGGGAATCGCGTTCACGAACAGCAGCGATCGCGAATAGTTCCAGTTGCTCATCGACTCGATGACTTCAGCGCCGGCTGACGTGACCCATTTGCCGAAGTCCAATTCGAAGCCCTTGGCCTTGGGTGGCTTGATGCTGACATACGCCTGTTCGAGGTAAGGGAGCTGGTCGGCTGAAGTGGCGTTGGACGGGGCGGCGTTTATAAGGGTATTGGTGCGGCCGTAGATGAAGTCGACGTCGGCGCCCACCGGATCGGGAGCGTGGTTCAGCGTGAGTTTGGCAGCGCTCAACTCGAACTGGTCAGTCTTGTCGTTGAAGTTGTAGAGCTGGTTTAGCTGATCGAAGCCATCTGTGGTGTTGGGGCGGTTGAAATTGAAGCTGTAGTAGCCGTCAATGAATCCGCTGAGATCCATCGGGCCAACGCTCCATGTGGGCGCGGCCGCGGGAGCTGCCGGAGCGGCGGGAGCAGCCGGCGGTGCGGGCGCCTGTGCTGCCGCAGGAGCGGCAGCAGGTGTCGCGGAAGACGAATCCGCTGGAGCTGGTGGTGGCGCCGGGGTTTGCGCACTGGCCGTGAGCGCGATCGCCATCGCGGCTCCGGCAATTGATCTTGAAATGAGCTTCGGGTTCAGATACATCGGCTGATTACCTCCAAGAAAAAATTTGAATAACGCAAGATGAGATCAGGCCCAGAGGAGCAGTAAGACTCGTCCTTGGTAGCGCTGGGGATTGTCCTGTTGTAGTTATGCAGCGACGAACACACGTATGGCTCCGATTGCCAGCGGCGAACTTGGCAATCCCGCTGCCCTGATTGACGCCGTTGTTTGGGTAAATCGACCTACACCTAGTAATGCAAAGGAGGCATAAAGATTAAATGATGAAACCAAAAAGATTCTTCATGTCCGCTTTAGAACGTGAAATAGTTACCTGGGCTATGGCCGCAATTCTGAGCTTGGTTCTTTTGGCGCTTCTTACGGCTACAGTGCTGGCGCTCTTGTGGTGGCAAGAGAGAAAGAAATCCCTGCGAGTCCGATTGCAACCCGCGCTGGTCATATTGGTTAGCTTATTGTTCTTGTGGTGTTTGTCCAGGTACGGTGATGCAGTGCTTCACTGGATTAGGCATTATTGGATGAGCCATTAACGGATAGAAGTCTGCACTTGCCCGGCTTCCATTTACTTCTCTCGTGCGATTGCATCCTCGTGAGGTTCGTCTTCTGCCACTCGGCTGCGCGGCAGTCCTTCCCGTGAAGAGCAGGCGAAGAACCTGATAAACTTCTCTTTACCCTAGCTCAGCGCCTGAAACCTGACGGGCAGTTCAACAAGGAGTCGAAGCCGCGCCCTGGGAGACTGCAGGATCAGTCGCAGCCGGCTGGGCTTCTGGATTTCATTTTCTGCTCCGGCTCCTCTACCGGCCAGGTTGCCGCGGTGATTTCGCAAGCGGGAGGTGAGTGCCCGGTTGTCGCAGAGCGATCCAGGCAAATCGGTTATCTTGTTTGGCCGTCCGCGCGGCTCCGG
>JBEKWT010000156.1:0-7117 GCA_049512795.1 Occallatibacter sp. | reverse complement strand
TGCCTCGGCCGGAATCCAGACGCGCGGTCCCCCCGAAGCGGCTGAAGCTGCAGTGCCTCCGGCCGCGCCGACCCCAGCGCCGATTGCGCAGCCCGGGCCGCGGCCCACTGCGCAGCCAATGATGGCGCCAATCAGCGCCCCGCCCACTGCGTTGCTCGCCGTCTGGCCGGCCTTATTCGGTCCCTTCACTTTGAATTGATCCGTATCCAGCGGGTAGCTTTGTCCGCCCAGATCGAGCGACGTGAGCGCGAGCGCCAATACGGAGCTGCCAGCCAAATGGCCCGAGCCCTCATTCTTCACTTCCGTCACTACGCCGTGCACGGTGGCGCCGCGCGGAATCGCCAGATAGCCGCCGGCCACAACGTCCTGAATCACCGTGAACTGCACCGGCTCGCCGTCCTTTGCCCTCTTGCTATCCACCGGCTCGCTGGTCCGCACCTGCAACAGTGTTCCCGCTGGAATGGTCACTGGTCCTCTGGCAGGCTGGTATGCAGGCGCCTGAGGCGCAGGCTGGTACTGCGGATACGGCGGATATTGCGAATTCTGCGGATTCTGGTACTGAGGCCGCGCCGGAGGTGGTGGCGGATAGCCACCTTGCTGCGGGTAGTTCGGTTGCTGCGGATAGCCGCCTTGCTGCGGATACTGCGGCTGCTGCGGGTTGTTCGCCGGACCCGGAGGTGGTCCTTGATCCTGCGGATTCGCGTCGGGAGCAGGGCCCGGCGGCGGCAGGTTCGCCATCTGCTTCTGCGCCTGCGACTGGTCTGGATCCGGCATCTCGTCGGCGCTGGGAGCCGGCTGCGGGTTTTGTGCATCCGCGCCCGGATTGCCGATCTGCAGGTTGTTGTGCACCTTGGTCACGCCGTCAACGTGCGCGGCGATCGACTCGGCCAACTGCTTCGACGCATCGCTTGAAACGGTTCCCGAAAGCGTGACCTCGCTCTGAATGGTGGCAGCAGTAATCAAATCGTTTTTCAGCGCCGCGGAAGCGTCGAGCGCGTGCACCACGTCCATTTCAATTTGCCCGTCCGTGCGCGGTCCCTGTTGCGCGGCGGGACCACCTTGAGGCTGTGCCGGTGCGCCCGCATCCTGCGCCAGCGCGACTGCGGTCGAGAGCACGGCCAACGCCACCAATGCCATGAGCTGTGTGCTCACTTTCCTCATCAACGATCGGTTCATCGTCATCTCCTGGTTCATTTCCATCACTTCCGGCCCATCAGTTCCGGCCCTCACTTCCGGCGGATCAAAACCACGCCAGAGGTCGTCTTCAATCCACAAATGGCTCAATCCGTTAGACGAGACTCGACTGAGCCTGTTAACCGGTTAAACCCCGCCTCTGGGAAAAAGTTTCCTAGGCCAGCGCTTCGCCGACGGCTGCGCCCAAAGCCTTTAGACCCGCCGCCACGTCGGCGCCCAGATGCACCCGGAGAGCCCGGCGTCCGCGCGACTCCAGCACCGCCAGATCGCCCGCCGCCTGTGCATCGATGACCACGCCAAAGCTGTACTTCTGGCCGGGAATGTCCAGGTCATCGGCGTGATCCGCGGTGATCTGAAGGAATACGCCGGTGTTCGGGCCGCCCTTGTAGTCCTGCCCGGTGGAGTGCAGAAAGCGCGGCCCAAAACCGAGGCAGGTCGCCACGCGCTTTCGGTCTCGCACCTTGTGCCGGAAGCTTTGGATGGCCGCCTCGTTCTCCTCAAACATGGGCAGGAATGCGAGGGTCGCAAAGTAGTCGCCCGCGCCAAGTTGATCGAGATGCGCACGCACGATTCCCGCCAGCGTCTGGCTCGGCGCGGCAGCTTTGAGCTTTGCGGCGTAGGCGTCTGTTGCGTAGAGCGCGAACGGAGTTCCCGCACCGTCCTTTCCCGTTAGAAACGGCGTGCGCTCGGGCAGCTTGCCGCTCTTCTCGTATTCGGTGGTCAGCGCGCGCGTCTCGATCTTTGCCGCTTCAACGTCCGGCTGGTTGAAAGGGTTGATGCCGATCACCGAGCCTGCCACGGCGGTCGCGATCTCCCATGTAAAGAACTGCCCGAAAATCTCGTAGAGATCTGTAATTTCGAAATACACCACTGGATTGCCCGCGGCTTCAAGAGCCGCAACCTTGGCGTCCTGACTCGCGTCAGTCGTGCCTTTCAGCCGCACGTACGTAAATACGCGGTCTTTGCCATAGACGCCCGGGTCGCCGATTGCCTCGCGGTCCACCGGCGTAATTCCCTTCCCTTGCTTGCCAGTAGACTCGGCGATCAGTTGCTCCAGCCACGCGCCCAGGTCATAAATCTCCGGTGAGGTGAAAATGGTGATCTTGTCGCGGCCGGCGTTTGCTGCCGCGCCCAGCAGCAGTCCAAGCTGCACGCCTGGGTTGTCGGCCACCGGCAGCTTCGCGGCGGCTACTGCCTTGGCTGCTTCAGCCAACAGCGTTTCTACGTTCAGCCCCGCCACGGTCGCGGCCACCACCCCAAAGTTCGAAAGGGCGGAGTAGCGTCCGCCAATCTGCGGATCGCCATAGAAGATGCCCCGAAAGTCGTCAGTCTTCGCTACCTGCTCCATCTTCGAGCCGGGGTCGGTGATGGCCATGAAGTGGCTGCCCACCTCGTCGGCGCCCACGGCGCGCCGTATCTCGTCAAAGAAAAACTGCTTCAGGATGTTCGGCTCGAGCGTCGATCCGGATTTGCTGGCAACGATCACCAGCGTCTCGGCGAGATTCACGGCGTCGCAGGCCGCCTTCACGTACGCCGGATCGGTCGAGTCGACGATGCGCAGCTCCGGGAACCCCGGCTGCGGACCAAACGTCTTGGCCAGCACCTCAGGGCATAAGCTGGAACCGCCCATGCCGAGCAGCAGAGCCGATTGGAAGTCGGAGCTCTTTATGTCGCCGCCTAGCTCTGCGAAGGACGCGAGGTCCTTTTGCTGCCGCTCGACAATGTCGATCCAGCCCATCCACTGCTCCTCGCCGTCGCGAGTCCATAGGCCGGAATCCTTATGCCAAAAGCGCTCAACCTTTTTGTTGGCTTGCCAGTCGGCGGCTGCCGCGTCCACGGCGCCGCGAAGATCGGAGGAAACTGCCAGTCGAAAGCTCATATCACCCCCATACCACTTTTGATTCTGCCTGAACGGCCAGGTTGCAAAGCTAAAGATTGTGCAAAAGTTCGCGGCGACATGGTTCTCGACGAACCGACCGTCTCTTCCGTTAAGTGGCTGTCGCGGGCCAATTCGGCGTAATGCGGATGAGTTCAAGCCTATCGCCCGCACCACTCACGTCTTCGAGGACGAACTTGGGCGAAGCGGCGGGGACGGCCGCAATCCCGCGCGGAGGCAGGTCAACCGGCTCGAAATCAGCGCCCGTCAGCCGGGCCTTGCCTGAGGCCGCAAACAGGTAGGCCATGCCGCGCTTTCCGCCTTCGCCGCGCAGGCTTTCGCTCGTCCGGCTACCGCTTACGGGAATTCGCTCGATGCGAAAGTACTCCACATCGATCAGCACGGTGCGGTCGGCGAGCTCGACCGGAGCCACTTTTCCGGCGCGGCTCGTCAACCGCACGGCCTCAAGCGACTTCTCAATGTGCAGCTCGCGCGTCCGTCCGTAGTCGTACATGCGGTAGGTCAGGTCGCAGTTCTGCTGCGTCTCCAGCAAAATCGACCCCGGCCAGATGGAGTGCACGGTCCCGGCATCGACAAAAATCATGTCTCCGGCCGCCACCGGCAGCATGTTCAGCCTTGATTCGAGCGTCCCGGCGCGAATGCCTTCCTCGATTTCAGCGAGTGTCGTCCCGGGCTTCACTCCGACCGCGACCTCTGCTCCCGGCTCGGCTTCGAGCGCGTACCAGCACTCGGTCTTGCCGCGCGGCTCGCCGTATCTTCGTGCCATCTTATCGTCGGGATGCACCTGCACGCTTAGCTTCTCACGAGCAAAGATCGTCTTGATCAGCAACGGCGAGTCTGTCACGGACGCATCGGCGCCCAGCAACGCATCGTGTTCCTCGCTGAACAGCGCGCCCAGCCGCTTGCCCGCCTGGGGCCCGGTCGCAACCAGGCAATCGTCGCCCGTGAGCCACACTTCGCCGATGGGTTCGCCCTCGGCCACGCGGTCATACCACGGCCGGAGATCGCGGAATCCCCAAACTCGGGCAGTAAACTTTGGCTCAATGCGAAACGGCGCCAATAATGAGAACCCGGAGTCGACCATGCCGTCAACCGTCCTCTTCGGTTCGGAAATCAGCGCGCAGTCTGCCTGCGGCGCGCTTATCGCAAAAACTCTACATGAACCGCGAGTTTTAAGCTCGCCCACATCTTGTCAGTGGTCCAGGCCCTGGCTTTGCGCGTGATTGCGAGGGCGAGACAAGCTCGATCGCCGAGAGATAGCGCGCCAGATCTCTTCGCCAATTCGGCCGCAAGCTCGGCCTCAACACGGCTGAAGGGCACGACCTCCACTCCCGGCAGCATCGAAGCCAGTTTCTTTGCGTCCATGATGGGACTGTCGCGTTGCAAGCGGGTTAGGGTCTCGCACCAGTTCGCTGAGCTCATGGCAACCGGGATTTGCTGAGCCTGAATAAGCGCCATCACGCGGTTACCGCCGGGCTCATTGAGAATCAATGCCAGCGCCGCGGATGCGTCCAGCACCACCCTACTCACCTGCTGCCTCGCGCCGGGCCGCTTCGTGGCGCTCCTCCAAAAACTCGCCTAGAATCCCCTTCAAACTGCCCCGTTGAGCGATGATCGACGCACGAACCTCTTCAAGCGCCATTTTCATGCTCAGCAGACGGATCGACCCTTGGTCCTCGATCACAGTCAATCGGTCCCCGGTTTTCAGATGGAATTTCTTGCGAATCGACGCGGGAAGAACAATTCTGCCACTTTCCCCGAGGATTACCGTTTCAGTCATAATCTGTCACTCCGCTTCCATGATGACAGATTTCTTAATTTCTGTCATTTTTACATCGATCTTCCAAGTTTAGCTCAGCCTGACGAGTTATCTCGCTCTGCGCCGCTTCAGCTCACTCAAATGGCTCGTTTGCCCTGGAGGGGCGACCGCTCACTCCCACTCGATCGTACCCGGCGGCTTCGAGGTTATGTCGTATACCACGCGGTTGATCCCGCGCACCTCGTTCACAATGCGGTTGGAAATCTTTTTCAGCAGATCGTATGACAGGGGTGTCCAGTCGGCAGTCATGCCGTCTTCAGAGTGCACGGCGCGAATGGCGCAGGTGTACGCGTAGGTGCGCTGGTCGCCCATTACACCCACGCTCATCACCGGCAGCAGCACGGCAAAGCTCTGCCAAATCTTTGTGTAGAGCCCGGCGGCCTTGATCTCGGCGACAACGATCTCATCGGCCTCCTGCAGCAGGGCCACGCGCTCCGGCGTGACCTCGCCCAGAATGCGCACCGCCAGCCCCGGCCCTGGAAACGGCTGCCGGCTCAGGATCTCCTCCGGCATGCCCAGGTCGCGCCCAATGCGGCGGACCTCATCCTTGAACAGGTCGCGCAGAGGTTCTATCAATTTGAGCTTCATCCGCTCCGGCAGGCCGCCAACGTTGTGGTGGCTCTTGATGGTCTGGCTCGGCCCTTTGACGCTCGACGACTCGATCACGTCGGGATAGAGAGTGCCCTGCACCAACCATTCGAGTTTCCCGCCGGGTCCGCCCGTCTCCTGCGCAATGCGATTGGCTTCGTCCTCGAAGACCGCGATAAACTCCGCGCCGATGCGCTTGCGCTTCACCTCGGGATCGGTCACGCCTGCCAGCCGCTCAAGGAACCGCGCACTCGCGTTCACAGCCACGATATTCAGCCCCAGCTTGCCGCGCAGGTTCTCCTGCACGCTCACAAACTCGTTCTTGCGCAGCACGCCGTTGTTCACAAAGATGCAGGTGAGCCGGCTGCCGATTGCCTTGTGCACCAGCACTGCCGCCACCGACGAGTCCACGCCGCCTGAAAGCCCGCAGATCACATGGCCGTCGCCGACCTTCTCGCGGATCGAGGCGACCGTGCTCTCGATAAAGTGCGCTGCCGTCCAATCGCCGCGCGCTCCGCAGATGGTGAGGAAGTTCCGGATGAGTTGCGAGCCCAGCGGCGTGTGGTGCACCTCGGGATGGAACTGCACTGCCCAGATGCCTAGCTCCTCGTTGGCGATTCCCGCCAGCGCGTTTTCCGTGACGGCGATTCGGCGAAATCCCTCGGGCAACTCCGCCGCTTCGTCTCCATGGCTCATCCAGGCCTGAATTGTCGTGGGCAGGCCCGCGAACAGCGGCGTCGACAGGTCCTCTAATGTCACTTCCGCATGGCCGTACTCGCGCTTGGGCGCGGAGAGCACTTTGCCGCCCAGGTGATGCACGATGAAATGCAGCCCGTAACAGACGCCGAGCACCGGCATGCTCAATTCCAGAATCGCCGGGTCCGCCGGCGGCGCGTCCGCGTCGTACACCGACGACGGCCCGCCGGAAAGAATTAGTCCAATCGGCTTCAGTGCCTGAATCTCGGCGACGGGCGCAGTGCACGGCAGGACCACCGAAAACACATTCTGTTCGCGGATGCGCCGCGCGATGAGCTGCGTATACTGCGACCCAAAATCGAGGATGACAATTGTCTGGGTGTCCACGCTCCAGTGTGGCAGCCCCGCCGCCGGCCTGTAAAGAAGCTGAGGGGAATAACGCGGCGCTTTGTCGGATGGGCGCGCGGGGCGCGCAAATTTGACGTGACAGCGGCTTCCCCGGTCCATTATTTTGATCGCCGTGCCTGACTTCGTAAACTCTCGCCGGACCGGCACAATGCGCATCCTTGGCGTCGCCGCCCGCCCAACCCTCCTTTTCGTGGTGGCCTATGCGCTTAACACGACACCTCATGAGGCAGCCCACGCCCTCGCTGCATACTTCCTCGGGTTCAATTCGACCATCTATCAGATGTGGGTCAACCCCGATCAGGCGTCGGCCACGGCGGCGCAGCTTGCAGCAATCGCGGCTACCGGGCCCATCTTCAGCCTCACCGCCGGAGCCATCTGCCTGCTCATTTACGCGTCGCGCTTCCGGCTCAGGCCGTCAGGGCTTTTGTTTCTCATGCTGGCCTTTGTAGGTATCCTCTGTTTTCTGGGCCCCATGGCCGTCGCGCCATTTGGAGGCGACTTCCACACGACATTCG
>JBEKWT010000155.1:0-7126 GCA_049512795.1 Occallatibacter sp. | reverse complement strand
TGTGTCATCGATCCCGATGTCGAAGTCGCCGCCGGCACCGTCCCCGGTACGATCATCGAACCATTCGTGCAACTGCTCGGCCGCACCCGCGTCGGCGCCGACTGCCGCATCCGTTCTTTTTCCGTCATCGAAAACTGCATCCTCGGCAACAATGTGCAGATCCTGCAGAGCTGCGTCCTCGAGGATTCCACCATTGCCGATGGCGCGCGCATCGGCCCCTTCACCCACCTGCGCCCCGGCAACGAAGTCGGCGAAAACGCTCATGTCGGCAACTTCGTCGAAATGAAAAAGTCGCGCCTCGGCAAGGGAGCCAAAGCCAACCATCTCACCTACCTCGGCGACGCCGAAATCGGCGAAGGCTCAAACATCGGCGCCGGAACCATCACCTGCAACTACGACGGCGTAAACAAGCACGTCACGCGCATTGGCAAAGCCGCGTTCGTTGGCAGCGACACCACGCTCGTCGCGCCTGTAACCGTTGGAGACGGCGCCTATATCGGCGCCGGTTCCTGCATCACCAAAGACGTCCCCGCCGACGCCCTCGCCGTCAGCCGCGCCAAGCAGGCCAACATCGAAGGCTGGGCCACAACCCGACGCGCCAAACGCGAGGCCAAAAAGCCCTGACGCTCCGGTTCCCCATCAAGGCCATTGATCCTACAGGTTCGTCTCAACCCGGTGCCACGTTCGGGTGATTGAGACGACGTTGTCTGGATGCTACTCTCACGAAAAGACTTCTCTCCGTCCGCTCGCTTAGCGCTGCGGCGGTCAAGGAGCCAAGGCGTTATCTCGTTAATTTTGTGGACCTTTTTAGCCGGCGGCAGCGTCCAAATAGCGTGGCCTCGGCGGTGCGAGTAGCCATGCCTTGGATGGTTTTACAAAGTTGGTAGTACCGTACGGAATCCAGGGCGAGCGCGCCGCGTAACCGGCAGTGAAGGGGACAAAGCCCGCCGCTTGAAAATGAGTTTTGAACAGCGCATGAATAAATCGTGCGCGCCGCGTGGGCGTCGGGAAACGGCGGCTTGTCAAGCTGCGCTGGCATAATAATGGGGAGGCTGCCGAGTGGCGTTAACTTTGGCAGACGTGAAGACGATGGGCACAGCAAGGAGCCCGCGAAACGAAGGCGACGCGCACGTGCGTAAGCCTGCGCGTGTCCTCGTCGTCGATGACGAAGCTCCCGTCCGCACCATGATTGCTGCCGCACTCGAACGTCAGGGATACACGGTTGAGCAAGCCTGCGACGGCCGCGCTGCCCTCGAAGCACTCGAGATGAACACTTTCAATCTCGTGCTCACTGACATCGTCATGAACGATCTCAACGGCATCGCCCTCCTCGAGCGCATCCACGCCCTGCAGCCCAATCTTCCCGTCGTCATGGTCACCGCCGTTCACGACATCAGCGTAGCCATCGACTCCATGCGCCGTGGCGCCTACGACTATCTCCTCAAGCCCTTTGAACGCGAGCAGTTGTTGAACACCGTGGAACGCGCCCTCAATCACCGCCAGGCGCTTGAAGAAACCCAGAACTACCACCAGAGCCTGGAAGAAATGGTTCGCGCCCGCACCGAGATGCTGCGCCATGCCATGGAAGATCTCGAGCACTCTTACGACGTCACGCTCGAGGCCCTGGGCGACGCCCTCGACTTGAAGGACTCTGAAACTGAGGGCCACTCCAAGCGCGTCACCGCCTACGCCATTGCGCTGGCCCGCGCCATGGGCATCCCTCCCGAGGAAATCAAGATCATCGCGCGCGGCGCCTTCCTTCACGACATCGGCAAAATGGCCATCCCTGACGAGATTCTCCGCAAGCCTGGCAAGCTCACCGAAGACGAGCAGGCTCTTATGCGCGAGCACTGCGCCCGCGGCTACAACATGCTGCGCAAAATCCCCTTCCTTGCCGGCGCCGCTGAAATCGTCTTCTGCCATCAGGAGCATTTCGACGGCAACGGCTACCCCAATCGTCTCGCCGGCCGCGAGATTCCCATCGGCGCGCGCATCTTTGCCGTGGCTGACACTCTCGACGCCATCACCAGCGACCGTCCCTATCGCAAGGCTCGCGGCTTTGATGCCGCCCGTCAGGAAATCCTCCACTGCTCGGGAACGCAATTCGATCCCGCCGTGGTCGAGGTCTTCCTCAAAATTCCCAATGAGCTCTGGCAGGAACTCCGCTCCGAGATCAGCGGCCAGAACATGCGCTTCTCCACCTTCGAATTGGCCCGCACCCAGGCCGCCTCGTAGCCGCTAGATAAACTCCACTGTCATCCTGAGCGCAGTCCGCCGCGGCGGACGCAGTCGAAAGATCTGCGGCTGCCTTTAGCCAATTCGCAGGATCAGGCTGAGCGCTGAAGGCTAATAGCCAGTCGGGGTGCCCCATCCTTCGCCTTACTTCTGGTGTCCAGTTCCATGACATCCTTTACACATTGTTCCGGGACATCCTTTACACTTCCGCGCGAGCGTAAGCGAGCGCGGAGGTGCCAGAGAGATGCCATGGAAGTCGATGGACGTACAGGATCAGCGGGTTCAGTTCGTGGTTTCGGCACAGCGGCAACTGAAGCCGTTCAGCGCGTTGTGCGCTGAGTTCGACATCAGCCGTCCGACCGGCTATGAGTGGCTGGGTCGGTATCGCGAACAGGGTCTGGCGGGGATTGCCGAGCGCAGCCGGCGGCCGCATCGCAGCCCGGAGCGCACCTCCGAGCATTTGGAGGCCAGGGTGGTCCAGCTGCGTCTGCACTACCCGGACTGGGGTGCTGGCAAGCTGGCCGTGCTGCTGGGCCGGGAAGGAATCCGGATGCCCAAGAGCACGGTGCATCGGATCCTGCTGCGCCACGATCTGGTACATGCCGAGGATCGGCACAGCCACGCGCCGCTGCGTTTTGAACGGGAGCGACCGAACGAACTCTGGCAGATGGACTTCAAGGGGCCACGCGGCTGGCGCCATCCGGTCGGCCCGCTGTCGGTCATCGATGACCACAGCCGCTATCTGATTGCGCTGTCAGCCACCGGCAGCACCCACGCAGCCCCGGTGCGCGCGCAGCTGGAACAGGCTTTCATGGACTGCGGTCTGCCCGAAGGCATGTTGATGGATCATGGGATTCCGTGGTGCAGCACACAAGCCCCGGCGTCCAGTACCAGCCTGACGCTGTGGCTGATGCGGCAGGGCATCGGACTGCACTGGAGCCGCATCCGTCATCCTCAGACCCAGGGCAAGGTGGAGCGGTTCCACGGCAGTCTGATGCGCGCACTCGACAAGCGGGGCACACCGCGCCACGACATGCAGAAATGGCTCGACGCCTACCGTTGGGAACACAACTACATCCGTCCCCATGAAGCGCTCGGCATGCAAACCCCGGCTTCACGCTGGCAGCCCAGTTCCAGACGCTACCAGGCGCAGCTGCCCCGCTGGGAGTACCCCGAGAAAGCCTGGGTGCTTAAGGTCGACTGCCAGGGAAAGATCGATGCAAGAGGAAGAAGATGGAAGATCAGCCGCGCTCTGGCCGGCGACTGGGTTCACCTGTTGCCCAGCCAAGACCGTATCCTGGTCTACTACTGCAACACACTCATGCGCGAACTCGACCCTGTGATACAGCGCTCCACGATCGTGGAGCGCTGCATCACAGAACCAAAAACATGCCCAAGAATGTAAAGAATGTCCGGAGACGTTTTGTAAACCATGTCCCGAAACTTGACACCTTACTTCTGGCGAAGGGTGGGACAGCACGAACCTAATCCCCTCCGTATTCCGTTCTCACTCTCCCACAATGAATTGGTTACCCCGTCCCTCCGCCGCGGCGGATGGGACATGGGATACCGCGAACCTGTTGTTGCCGAGCTTTGTACCAGGGCATGAGTTCACTCATGCCGCAAGCCGCAAGAACAGGCGCGGGGCTTCAGCCCCTGCGGCACGAATTTGGAGGGAGCTGAGGCCTTCAGGCCTCTGAATTCCGTGCCTGCAATCATCCGGCCTTTAGGCCCGGAGACTGACCACTGATCACTGACCACCGTCCACCGTTTTCGGGCGTAGAATACTGCCATGATGTTCCGGGCCGCAATCGCTCTCGTTGCGCTCGCCCTGCCGGCCTTTGCGCAACATGCCGGCACGCACGCCGGATCTTTCGGCAGTCGAGGGTTCTCAGGGGCCGTCGGCTCTACCTCGCATCCCGTTTTCTCGCACCCTGCTTACTCTCGATCGCCCAGCTTTGCGCGGCCTTCGCCGCCAACTCGATACGGACCCATGCCTGGCGCGGGATTTCGAGCAATCGGCCCACGAAACTACTCGAGCCTGAGAGCTCCCTACAACCGAAGCTTGAGCCTAAGAACTCCCTACAACGCAAATCGCTATAACGGAAATCGATTCGTAGCAGGCCGTCCTTCGCAAGATCGTTCTCTGCCAGGTCGTCCTTCATATGATCCGAGGGCTGCCGGCCTCGCTCGCGGCTCCAATCAGGACCGATTCGACGCGCGCCGTCGTCAGTTCCAAAGATGGTATGTCTCCACCTATCCGTATTGGCCCGGGTTTCCCTACCTGCTCGATCCCAATTTCTACAATCTCGGCCTCTACGATTGGGGAGACTCCGATAACTCCGCGTCGGGCAGCTACGAGTCCGATAGCTCTCAGCCCGGCAGCTACGAGCCCGGCAGCTACGATTCAGCCCAGGCCCCCGATAGCTACGTATCCGACCAGAACGGCCCGCCTCCGCTTTACCCTCCCTATCCGAACCAGAGCTATCCCGCGCCACTTGCGCAAGCCGGCGCCACAGCGTCGGCCGTGCCGGCGCCAGCCGTGTCCGCCCAACCTCTCACGGTGATTTTCCTAGGCGGTCGCGCTCCAATCGAGGTCGAGAATTACTTGATGACCGCAAAGGTCCTCACCGATCTTGATTCCGAGCACTTCGAGCAGATTCCGTTGGATCAGATTGACCTCGCCGCAACCAAGCGCTTCAACACCTTCGCCGGCGTGGACTTTCAGATTCCAGCTCCATCGCGCAATTGAAACCGTGGAGCCCCGCTTGCCGCGCGTTCGTCAAGTCAGGCTCGCCCACTGCCCCCTGCTCACCGTCCACTGATCACCAACCACTAACCACTAACCACTGAGGTTCCCCATGCCCGTCCTTTCCCCTGATGCCGCCCAATCCCGCCTGGCCCAACTCCCCGGTTGGAAAATCGAATCCGGCGAGCTCGTCCGAACCTTCGAGTTCAAGGACTTCGTCGCCGCCCTCGAATTCGTCAATCGCGTCGGCAAACTCGCCGAACAGGCCGGCCACCACCCTGACATCGACATCCGCTATAACCGCGTCCGGCTCGCCCTCATCTCCCACGATGCCGGCGGCCTCACCGTGAAGGACTTCGACCTGGCCGCTCAGGTCCAGAACCTGGCCCCGTAAAGGTTGGGTGCGGGTTGTTGCGAGTTTGGTGGTCACTTGATCGCCCGTTGCGGTCCCTCGCCTTCGCCTGGACTCTGTCTGATAAAGTGGAAACTCGAACTCTGTCGTTTCGGAGGTGATATGGCCCGTAACCCACTCCCGCTGCTGGGCGCGCTGGCCCTGGCATCCTTCTCGCCGTCCGCGCTGAATGCGGCTGCGGCGCCGCCAAAGGAGCCGCAGGCACAGGGCCAGGTTCAATCGCAGGCGCAGATGCCCCAGGCGCAGTCTTCTCAGGCCCTCGTCGGCACCTGGTCTGCAACGGTGAACTGGAACCTGCCGTCCGGCCTGATGATCACCACCAGCTTCATGCCCAACGGCACCATCCAATCCACGACCCAGAATCACATGGGAATGAGCTTCACGCTCATGGGCGTCTACCAGTTCAACTCCGCGCAGAGCACGCTGAGCTACAAGTGGTCGGATTACTTGCCGAAACAGACCTGCGTCGGCGGGTTCTGCACACCCGCCCAGCCGCCTGCGCCGATGGGCGTGGCTGTCACAAACAGCATTCGGTTCCTCAGCGCTACCCAGTTTGTCGCCACCTCGAACGGCGCCTCCACAACCTATATCCGCACCAACGGGGCGGGTTTCCCAGCGCCCTGAGCACGCTTTTGGGGCCGCTCGATCATCCTGCCAGGGCAGGCCAGACTCCGCATCCAGTGCCATAGCTGCTAGCCGGCCATACAGGGCGCTTCGGCACTGTCTGGCTATAATCCTGCTCAGAGGTCAAACGATGAAAAGCATCACGCTCTACAAATACGACGGCGAGATTTTCCGCACGTTCACTGAGATTTTTTCCGTGGCCACAGAAAACGGTGTCTTGACGTTTCGCTGGATGAGGAAGCCGGGGGACCAGGGCACAGCCGCGAGGGTGATGACAACTCTCCCCTTCTACGTTGAAGACGATTTGGAGGCCTGACCAAGGTGCCTGCGAGAATCCCCGAAGTCGTCACCCCAGAAACCTGGGGTGAAAGCTCCGGAATTCTGGATTTGGCTCAATTTTTCCCATATTACGGTACGCAATTGCATCGATCGCAATGCATCCAGGTCGCGGGGCCTGCCTATGTCCATCCCGAGGAAAGGCAAGAGCGCCACCTTCGCCTCCGCGGGTTTCTGGGCGATTTGGGCCGGGCTCGAACCAAAGTAGCTTATTATAAATGTCTTGTCTCTTCCCTGGCAGAACTGGTACCGCTCGGAAATCGATCTCTGAGCCCCCAAAATCTCCGCCGAACCGCCCTTTTTGCGGCCGCAGTTAGATGCATCCCCCATCGAAAGGTTGACTCATTTATCGACAAAAAGATTTTGAATTTTGTATTTGCATTTCTTCTAATCTATGCTATCGTGTATTTATTCCGGTTGCGGAGGTGACACATACACTCCTCCAAAGCCGGAAGTAGTTTGCGTCACTGGCCTCCCGGCACGAACAGCTAGACCGTTCGTGCCGCCTTTTTTTTGTGGTCAGGTCCCCCCTCCTCGCCACGTTTGTTCCCTCGGCCCGTTGTTCGCTTGGTCCCTACGTCTCTTGGTCCCAACGTCTCTTAGCCCCGGCGTCCCTCAGTCCCCAATCCCTGCCTTTAGATGTCAAGACCCCAACCAGGCACGGATCACCCTAACCCACTGAAAACACTCTTGAAAATTGGCTCCCTAAGTTTGCCGATCATTTCGCCCGCATCCCGCATAATCGCCTTATGAATCCAAATCCAGGCTTT
>JBEKWT010000154.1:0-7175 GCA_049512795.1 Occallatibacter sp. | reverse complement strand
TCGGCCCAACGGCGAAGCCAGCGCCAGATCCGGCCGCTCGAGGGCTTTCTTGTCCCACTGAAACGCGCCCGAAGTCGAAAGCTGCCCGCCGCCGCCGCGATGCTTCCACGCGCCGGTCAGCGCAGGCAACATGGCGATGGCGCGCACCGCCGTACCGCCGTTTTCGCATCGCTGCAGGCCGTAGTTCAGCCGCAGCATTGCGGGACGCGTTGTCGCATATTCGCGCGCGAGCTGCTCGATCTCCGCCGCGGTCATGCCGGTCCACGCGGCCACACGGTCCGGCGTGTACTCGCGCACGCGCTCGGCCAGCCGCTCGAAGCCATGCGTCATGTCCGCTACGTAGGCCCGGTCTTCCAGTCCCTCATTCAGGATTACGTGCATCATTCCCAGCGCCAGAGCCGCGTCAGTGCCGGGACGAATTGCGATGTGCCAATCCGCGACGGCCGCCGTGCGCGTGCGGTAGGGATCGATCACGATCAGCCGCGCTCCGTTGTGTCGCGCCTCTTCGACGAACGGCCACAGGTGAATGTTGTTGCCGTGAATGTTCGCGCCCCACGCCAGGATGAGCTTCGCCAGGCGCACATCTTCGGTCGGCGTTCCGAACTTCTTGCCGTAGACCAGATTCCACGCCTGGCCGCCGGCCTCGGAGCAAATCGTGCGGTCGAGCTGGCTCGCGCCGAGGCGATGAAAGAAGCGGCGATCCATCGATCCGTAGCCGAGCACGCCGATGGTGCCTGCATAGCTGTAGGGCAGGATGGACTCGGACCCGTAACGCTCACTGATCTCCTTGAGCCGCGCGACGATTGCGTCGAGAGCCTCGTCCCAGCTCACTTGCTCGAAGGATTTGTGCTCGCACCCGCGGGGCAACGGACCTTTCGGCACGCCGGCTTTGCGGCGCAGCGGGTACAGAATCCGGTCCGGCGCATAAACGCGGTCGAGGTACTTGGCCACCTTGCCGCACAGGAAGCCCTGCGTCACAGGCTGCGATGGGTCACCCTCCACTTTCACCGCGCGGCCTTCTTCGTTTACCGTCACCAGCACCGCGCACGAGTCCGGACAGTCGTGCGAGCAGACCGTGTGAACGACGCGGAACGGCGGGGGAGCAGCCATGGCGTCATTGTAAGCTGAAGCCGGACTTCGATCGCGCAAGGTCGATGTACACTGGACACGCCATGGATTGCGTCTTTTGCAAAATTGCCGCCGGAGAGATTCCCTCAACCGCCGTGTTTCAGGATAGGCAAACATACGCTTTCGCCGACATCCACCCCGGGGCGCCGGTGCATATCCTTATCATTCCGCGCGAGCACATTGGTTCGCTCGCCGAGGCGGGTGCGGAAAAGCGAGCACTGCTCGGTCACCTTATGGGTGTAGCGGGTGAGATCGCTCGGCAAAAAGGCCTGGCGAAGGGCTACCGCGTCGTGTTGAACACGGGCGATGAGGGCGGCCAGACCGTGGACCATCTTCACTTGCACTTGATGGGCGGCCGGCAGATGACGTGGCCGCCAGGATAAGAACAGGTTTCAGGGGTCAGGGTTCAGGGTTCAGTTCATCGCGGGTGTGCGTTCGTATTTGCGCAATCACGAAAGCACGCGCCATGTTGTGATTTGAACTGCATTTGCGCACGGATGTAAAGAAAAAGGGCGCCCCAGTTGCGGAGCGCCCTTCAGTCTTTCGGTGACTTAGCTACATGGGTTGTTGCGAGACTTCCTCTTCCTCCTCCACCCCGTAGCGGCGGAGAAGAACGGGCAGGCTCTGCGAGAAGGCCGAGCGCGGCATCACCGAGTCGCATCCCGCCTCGACGGCCTTCATCTTCAGGTCCCCTTGCAGATGATTCAAGAAGCCGATGATGGAGACGGCCTTCTTGAATTTGGACTTGAATTTTGGAATCAAAGTCATGGGCTTGACGTTGAGGTTATTCAAGTCGAAGACCAGAAGCGCGGGCTTCTCGTTTTCTGGCGCCTCGTAGATGCGCGTTATCGCATCCTTGTTCTCGCCCTTCACGAACTCTACTTTCACGCCCAGTTTGCGTGCTGTCTCCTGGATCTTGGCCAGGAAAAAGAGATCCTCAATGAAGCAGAAGATGCGCGTGGGTGCGTCTTCGCGAATGGGCGCCGGGGGCTGCGCCGCATAAACGTCGGGATAGTACCCGCTGCTATGACCGTTGCCCGCCGTGGGGATGGTGGAGGGTGGGCCGTCGGCGACATTGCCGTTGGCGACGCGATAGCTGTGGTCCATGGGGCCGACAAAAGCGCGCGGACCCTTCTGCCGTCCTCTGCGTTTGCCCTGCGGTGACCCGCCGATGCTGTTTCCGGGCTGGAATGGAGGAGCCGAGCTCTTCTGGAAGAATTTCTTCTTCTTGCGGCTCTGGTGCTGGTGGACAGGCTTGTGCTGTGCGGGTTGCGACGGATGCGACGCCTGCATGTGCGGCTGCTCCTGCGTCTGCGCCTGCGGTTGCTGAGGCTGCACCCCGGCCTGTTGGCTGGACTTGTTCTTGCGGCGCCGGCGGCGGCGCCGATGCCCATGCGACTGCGCCTGACCGTTGTCAGGTGCTGGCCCCTGTTCAGGCTGGGGCTGAGTCGGTTCTGTTGTCATGATGCGTATACTTCCTGGTACTTTGCTTTTTGGTGTATTGAAATGCGCGTTTTACCTCTGGTTAAGCCGATCGACGGCTCCGCGCAGAAACCCTCCGGATCGCTCCGGAAAGTGAAGCAGACGAAACCATCAACAGCTTTGTTGCCAAACTTGCGCAGACCTTTTTCCTATTCTGCGAGGAAGTTTAGCGCGCACGGATTTCAAACCGGCCGCCGCGCTTTAACTTCTGTGTTCCAACCCTTGAGCCTACTAGAGAATGCGATTGCCGCTTCATCCGCGGGAGTCGTCAATCAACTCCATCCGGCCGCCGGAGTTTTCCCGGCGCAGCCCCTGCTTTTCTCGGAGAATGCCCTTTCCTATGTGAGCCTTCACCACGCACAGCATGATCGGAATCAGACTGCCTGACGATGATGTGCTTGCTCTGCGGCGAGCATGCTCTAACCCATACTGGGTGGCCTGCGTCAGCCGCTTGATAGGCAACTCCGATAGTACAGGGAAGGTCCACCTCTGGCAAGCGGGGGTTTCAGGCGGTACCGCCTTTAGTAATAAGCCCGGTAAACTCCGGGGTCGTCCAGGGGATGACGGTGGGTGCGCCGAGAAAGATCCCCAAATGCACAAAACGCCACTCTCAGAGTGGCGTTCTAGCAGCGACGTCTGGGCCCTGCGCTGGTCACTGGCCTCCCAGCGAGTTGACGAGCGGCTTGTCTTGTCCGCTCCGATTGCAGGCTCCCCGGCTGGCTTTTCCCTTTTTGAGGGCCGCTCGTTGGCGGTTGCTCCGCCGGGTACCCGGTGTTGCACAGGCTCGCTTGGCATTCCCCCAAACGGCGCCAACATCACTGGCGCAAATAAGGTAGCAATCTGTGTTCCGTTCACAATGCTGTTTATTTGCAATCACTTATGCGGATGGTAGACACCGATTGTCTGGATTCTGGAAGTTGTAGGGCGAAAATTATTCAAAAATGCATAGGAGCACCTACTGTGAAGGGCGCTCCCGCGGGCGATCAGCGCTGGCATTTGGGGCAGTAGTGGGTGCCGCGCCCGGCTACTAGCACCCGGCGAATCGGTGTTTTGCAGCGGCGGCAGGGCTCGCCGGTGCGCAGGTAGACGCAATGCTCAAGCTGAAAAAACCCGCGCTCGCCATCGGCATCAACGTAATCGGAGACCGACGAGCCGCCGAGTCGAATCGCGTGGGTCAGAATCTCGCGCAACGCGGCCCGCAGGCGGTCGAGCTCGGCGCGGGTGACGCGGTCGGCACGCCGCCGCGGGCGAATGCCGGCATGAAAGAGGCTTTCGTCGGCGTAGATATTGCCCACACCAGCCAACAGCGTCTGGTTCAACAGAGCGGCCTTGATGCATAGGCGCCGGCCGTGAAAAAGTGCGGCGAATTCCTGCGGACCGATGGTGAGCGGTTCGTCGCCCGGTGCTCCGAATGCAGCGCCGCGACGGAGATCGCGAAACTCAAGCCGGCCAAATCGACGCGGATCGACGAATCGTAACTCGCGACCGCCTTCCAGCGCCAGTCGCGCATGTGTGTGAGGAGCAACGGGACTCTCTGGCGTGGTCACCAGGAGCCGACCTGTCATACCGAGATGAACGATCCATTGTGCGTCCGGCGTGCGCGCGTCTGGCGCGTGCGCGTCTGGGGAGGCTGAGCCTTCGGCGCGCGGCGCTGCCCTTTCTCCCTTTACTTTGCGCGCAACGCCGGGCGAACTCAATTCGAGGACGATGTGTTTGCCGGTGCGGTGAACCGCGAGGATGGTGCGGCCTGCAAGCCCCTTGGCCTGTCGCGCGCGAGGCGTCTTAAATGGTTGTGGATGATGGTCAAACCAGACCTGGATGATGCGATCGCCGCGAGTGCGTTTATCGACGCCGCGAGCGATCGTCTCCACCTCAGGCAGTTCCGGCATCGGCTTATTGTAGAGGATCGCGTTGCAGGGGATCGCGAATCAGACGCTGCGTTGCGCGATTCGATGAGTGTTGCGATGAAGCTTACGGGGACGAGACACTACACTGAGTGCAAACGATGACCGCGCCAAATCTCGAATCTGGCACCGCAACTGACACCATCGCTGCGATCTCCACGCCGCCGGGGCGGGGCGGCATCGGAATCGTGCGCTTGAGCGGGCCGGAAGCCGCGTCGATTGCCGCCCTGCTCGTGAGGCCCCATCAACCCCTTAAGCACGCCCATGCCCGACTGGCCGACGTGATCGATATACGGGAGGCTGCAGACGCCGTGCAGGAGGCGGCAGATTCTGAAGGTGCGCGCGCCCGTTTCACGAGCATCGACGAGGCGCTGGTTACCTTCTACGCCGCACCCAATTCGTATACATCGGAAGATCTTGTCGAGATTGCGGCGCATGGCTCGCCCGTGGTGCTCGAGTTTCTGTTGCGGCGCGCACTCGAGCTCGGCGCGCGCCTGGCCGAGCCGGGAGAGTTCACCCAACGCGCTTTTCTGGCCGGGCGGCTTGATCTGACGCAAGCTGAAGCGGTTCGCGACCTGATCGATGCACAGACACTGACGCAGGCGCGCCAGGCCGCCAGCCAAATGGGCGGCGCGCTCAGCCGCCGCGCAGCGCCCGCGAAGCAATCGCTGGTGGAGCTGATTGCTCTGCTCGAGGCCGGCATCGACTTTGCGGAAGACGACATCGACGTGACACCGCAGACCGAAATTGCGCGCCGCATTGACGAGATCACTTCGACGCTCGCCGGGCTCGAAGCGTCGTTTGCGCGCGGCCGCATCGTCCACGACGGCTTGACGCTGGCCATCGTGGGCCGCCCCAACGTGGGCAAGAGCTCGCTGTTCAATAGGTTGGTTGAACGCGACCGCGCTATCGTCACCGCATCGCCCGGCACCACGCGCGATCCGGTCACCGAGCGCATCTCTCTCGGCGGCATTCCCATTGAATTGGTGGACACGGCAGGATTCCGCGAAGACGCCCGCGAACTGCTCGAGGAAGCGGAGCAGCTCGGCATCCGCCGCAGCCATGAAGCGCTGGCCGATGCAGCTCTTGTGCTCATCGTTCTCGACGCGACTCAGCCGCTCATCGAAGAGGACCGGCGGCTGCTCGATGCGGTCGAGGGAAGGCCGGCGATTGTTGCGCTGAATAAGAGCGATCTGCTGACGGCCGAATCGGAGTCTGCTTCTGCGTCCCAGTCCACACTCGCAGGACTCCCCGCGCTGCCAACCTCCGCGCTCACCGGCGAAGGAATCCCGGCGCTGCGCGAACGCATTCTGGCGCTTGCAACCGGCGGCGCCGCAGCTGAACCAGGAATGTTGACCAATCTCCGGCAGCACCAGGCTGTCACTACGGCGCATTCGGCGCTGGCCGACGCCGCGAAAGCGAATGCCGGCGGCATCCCGCACGAGATGATCTTGCTCGACCTTTATCGTGCGCTGTGGGCGCTCGATTCACTGACCGGGCAAACCACGTCCGACGACATTTTGAATCTGATCTTTTCGACTTTCTGCATCGGAAAATGACCTAGCGAGGCGGCCTTTCGCGGATCATTCGCCGTAGGGCACCCAGATGTTCTTAATCTGCGTGGCGTGCTGCAGGAACCAGCGGCCCTCGGCTTGCGCGGGATTGAACCAGTCGTATTCGTGCCCGTCGTTGGTCCAAACCTGCTTCATGTTGCCGATAGAGGCGGCTCGCACAGCATCGGCTTCCTCATTACCGCGGAAGCACCATATGGCCTCGATGCCGTCGTGCTCGGCGAGGGTCTTCGCCAGCTCCGCCGGACGACCGGCTACGAGATTCACAACGCCGGCGGGCACGTCGCTTGTGTCGAGCAATTGATAGAGGTCGCCGATGATGAGCGGATAGCGGTCGGAAGGTATAGCGACCACGGTGTTGCCGACGGCGATGGCCGGGAGGACCAACGAGAGAAGGCTGAGGAGCGGAGCCTCGGATGGCGCAAGAATTCCGATTGCGCCGACGGCCTCGTTCATGGCGATGGCGATGTTGCGGCCAGGAGGATTGTGGACCTGGCCATCGTACTTGTCGGCCCAGGCGGCATAGGTGAAGATGCGCCGGATGGAGAGGTCAACCTCGATGCTCGCGTCTCCGACGCTCGATTTTTCTGGGCCGGCGTGTTCTCGATTTGGTCCGGCGGCGCGCGAAAGTCTATGCGCGATCTCGTCGCGGCGTTGAATCATGTTTTCGGCGAGGAAGTAAAGGATTTGCGCGCGATTGTGCGCGGATATTCGCGCCCAACCTGAGGCATTGCGCGCGGCTTCGACTGCGTTGCGAATATCTTTGCGGTTGCCGAGCGGAGCTTCGCCGAGCAGCTCGCCGTCGCGGCCGTAAACCGGGAATGAGTACCCGGAGTCGGGCCGGGCCTGCTTGCCGGCGATGTACTGCTTGACGGTCCGGTCGATGCTCGCGCCGGCGATCCCGACCGCCGGCGTGATTTCTGCGTCCTCATCCGGAGCTTCGATTTTCACTGCCTTCTCGGGAGCAGTCGGCAGCGTGTGCAGCCACTTCGGCGTCAGGTACTCCAGCATTCCCTCGCGCCCGCCTTCGCGTCCGTAGCCGGATTCGCGATAGCCGCCAAATCCGCAGGCCGCGTCGAATTGGTTGGTG
>JBEKWT010000153.1:0-7200 GCA_049512795.1 Occallatibacter sp. | reverse complement strand
TTATTCAGGGATTAGGCCACGGACTTGACGAGGAAGCCAGGCGCGTGGCGGAACAGATTCGATTCCGTCCTGCGACCAGTAACGGCCGGCCAGTGGACGTAACAACGAAGATTACAATTACGTTCCAGTTGGCGTAGCGTCGCGATAGTAGTGAAGAAAATGGCCGACTCTCAGCCGTTGCAAACGGAAAGGCGCACAAGGTGAGAACAGGCGCCTCGCCTCAAGGCTGCAAGTAGTTGCCGAAGCGCCAGGTTTCCCAAAAGCAGGTCGTGGCGAGAGCGAGAGGAGCGAACAAGGAAGTCGGAAAAAAGGCTCAGCCAGTCGTACGCACCGTATTTACCTGCCTGACTTAACGACAGATCGCCATTTTGGTTAGGCACACCTCCCCGATCAGGCCCAATTCTCGCCGATTTACCACGATTGAGTGCGAAAAAGGACACGCCTGTGGAAAGGCGTGGGAATCAATCAAACCTGCAGAAACGATTAATTTTGCTTAGGAAAATTGGAGGCGCGGGCCGGGATCGAACCGGCGCATAAAGGTTTTGCAGACCTCTCCCTTACCACTTGGGTACCGCGCCTTGGGCTGCCTGCCTCACGGGTTGCGGATCGTCTCATTCCACTCTTCACCCGGTTCATGTGCGCCGGAGAAATGCAGAATGGAGCGGGAGACGAGACTTGAACTCGCGACCCTCGCCTTGGCAAGGCGATGCTCTACCACTGAGCTACTCCCGCTTAGACCGGTTCCTGAGTTGATGTAGCCTTTTCAGAAGTTGTGCGAGGTGGCTCCTTCCTGAAGAAAGAGCCACTTGAGTGTAATGGCTTCGAGATACAGCAACTCAGGAACCGGTGTAACGCAGTTTCGAGTATACCGGGCTGCCGAAACCGGGTCAAACGCGCCAGGCGTGCTGAAAAGTGCTTTTCAACGAAAGAGTTCTGGCGCGCCCCGCAACGCGAGATTCCCGTCCCAGTGCGCATCCCGGGTAGTGGGTCAGTTTGGAATCTCTGGCAGCATAGGAAAGGCGAAAACACACAATCTGATCATTGGAGCGTCTTAACCATAAAAGGGGAGTGACCCCTCCAGTGTGGACCGTGATATGCTCCCGGACATATGGGAGTCGCCGCCATGACCGACATTGACCGTGAAATTGCCGCCTACGAAACCATGCGTTCCGATCTGGAGAACCAGCACATGGGGGAGTGGGTTATCGTCTCTGGCGAAAAGCTGATCGGCGTTTTCTCATCGTTCGATGAGGCCGCCAGAGACGCCGTTCAAAAGTTTGGTCGAGGTCCTTACCTGATCCGCCAGGTTGGAGCGCCGCCTATCACAATGCCCGCGTCAGTGGTTTACCGCCTGCGAAATGCGTAGCGCTAAGTGTGGGTACTTCAATATTCCGGGTGGTGCCCCTGCACATGAATTGCTCTCGGTGTGGGGACCACAGATTTACGTGGACATAGGCTTCGATCCCAATTACACGTTTACGATCGGCGGCTCACCACCAGTTGCCGGTAAGACGCATCTTCCAGCCTTAGTTGATACCGGCGCGGGAGAGTCCTGCATAGATAGCCTGCTTGCCGCACAACTCAATCTCCCTATCGTGGACAAGCGAATGCAGGCTGGGGCACACGGCGCGAAGATGGTGGACATCCATATGGCCCAAGTGCATATTCCGGCCCTGAACTACGTGATTTATGGCGAATTTGCTGCCGTAGACCTGAGAATTGGCGGCCAATCCATTGATGCCCTCCTCGGGCGGACCTTCCTTCGGAATTTTAGAATGGTTTACGACGGCACGACTGGCGACGTAGATCTTACCAGTGATCTCTAAGTTCAAACTGAGACACTACCGGGCCTCACGGGCGTTTGACCCACCCCCAGAATTCCCGTAGACTTAGAGATTGCGAGGGATTCGGCTCGAGTTAGGCTCGAGCCGGCCTCTACCCCGCATCATTTTTCCTGAAGACAGGACCACCCCTCGAATTCAGGCTTTGGAGATGGAAGCACAACCATGGCAAACCATGTATCGGCGCTCAAGCGCGCCCGCCAGACCGTAACCCGCACTGAAGTGAATCGCGCCAACCGCAGCCGCGTGCGCTCGAGCCTGCGCTCCCTGCGCGAGGCTCTGGCCAAGGGCGATGCGAAAGCTGCTCAGGAGCAATACCGTGCGACCGTTTCAGCCCTCGACAAGAGCGTGCAAAAGGGCGTTCTGCACTCGAACACCGTTTCCCGCTACAAGAGCCGCTTGAACACGCGCCTCAAGGCACTGGCAACCGCGGGGAAAAAGTAATTCTCTTCGCTCCCTGTTTCAAAATCGCAGCTTGCCTTCCGCCGCCCAGGAGATTACCCGCGTTGCCGCAAAGCGCGACCGGTGCAATCAGAACTGGTAACGTGCGCTGAAGGAAGGGAAACGCCCGATCTGATCCACTTTTGCGATGGGCAATCCTTCGGCGTTTGTGCAAGGCAGACCGGCCGTGCAATTCTCGAGCCACACGTTGCCCAGTAAGTTGCCGCGATTGAGGATGTTCTCCGCGCCGCCTTGTATCACCAATTCTCCCTTTGTGATCTTGAATTGCCGCTCCAGTTCTACGTCCAACCGGTTATAGACCGGCCCCCGCAGCGCATTGATCCGGGACAGATCGTAGATGCCCCGCATCTGAGCCAGTGAATCGGGCAGGTCGAAGGGGCAGTACACGCGCCCGCTCGCAAACGACTCCCTGCTGTTGAGCGTGATTTCGAGCGGCAACTGAAAGCTGTCCACTGCGTTGATCATCACCGGCGTGTCGTAGCTGCCGTTTCGGCGAATGTGGTCCAGAGCGCGGTACTCCGACTGCGAACGCGTAGCCGACAGCATCAGGTTCGCGTGCCGGCCCCAGTGACTGCGCAAGATCGCCTCCAGGCCGCGCGAGCTGGCCGTGCCAGCGTCCGTGAGCGGCAGCCACACGAACGACTGGCCCAGTGTGTCGACCATGTTGAACAGCATCAATTGCGGAAACTCCGTGGAAACGGGCTCGCGCCAGTATTGCTTGGAGTACGCCGCGGCGTCCAGCGTGCCCCAGCGGCCCTGCCACACTCGCAAGCCCAGCGTGGCCTGCCGCACTTCGATCGGCCGCAGCTGATGATTCCCGGGATAGCTCAGCAGATCCGTCGTCGGCGGAAGCTGCGCCGCCGCGTTCCACGAGGCGTTGAAACTCTGGCGATCGTTCAGCCTGTAGACAACCGAAACGCGCGGCTCGAGTGCGTAGCTCCCATCCAGGGCGAAGCCCTCGGCGCGCAGGCCTGCCATCAGATTCCATCGTTTGTCCGTTGCGCTTTCGGCCTGAATAAAGCCTGCTTCCTGGCCGGCCGCGATATGGCGATGAAAGCTTACCGCATCGGTGGCCGTTGTGCTGGCCGAGAACGGCGAAAGCTGACCCAGGGGCTGGTCGACAGCATCGATCGGCATCATGAGCCCACCGTCAGCGCCAGCCGACAGCAGCCATCCGCGGAAGCCGGCCCTCACCGTGAAGTTGACGCGCGGCAGCCCGTTGTGCGAATTCTCCATATACGTCGGAGTCGTTGTGATCGGAGTGCAGGTTTTGATATTTCCTGACCAAACGTAGCCGATCTGCTGCTGTTGGTCGATATTCTGCTGGGCGATCGAGTACTCCGCAGTAAGCTCCGAAGCGACCTTAGCGTCGAACGCGTGCTTCCAGGTCAGCGCTCCTGTATCTCTCCATCCTCTGTATTGAGTCCGGTAGCTACTGGTCACTTCCCAATCTCCTGCGCAGGGGGTCATCTTGATCGAATCGACCCCACCGAGGCTGAGAATGGTCACGTTGTCGCGGCTATCCGGCGCCAACTCCAGCCGAGTAAGAAGGTTGCTGTAGATGGGAACGCCATTGATGCCGATGTCGTTGGTGACCAGATTCAGGATGCTGCGATGAGCCGAGACCAAAAGCATTCCGCTCTTGGGCAGTGTGCGCTGAAAGAGCCCGCCGATGCCGGAGATACCAAGCGAAACGCTCCGTTCCTCGGACGCCTCGCCCAGTTGCCGCGTGCGCAACTCGATAAGCGACGAAAGCCGGCTGGAATAGGATGCGTCGACGACTCCCGGCCGCATCTCCATGCTGCCAACGGCCGTTGAGTCGATCATTGACGTGAATCCGCCTGTGGTCCCAGGCAACGCCAGATGACTGATGCCCGGAAATTCAACGCCGTCGATGACAAAAAGATTCTCCTCCGGATGGCCATTCCGGACGAGCACATCGTTCGATAAGTCCGAACTCCACGCCACGCCAGGCAGCGACTGGATGTAGCGGGAGACGTCGCCATAACTTCCCGCAGCCGAACGAATCTCTTCGCCGCCGATCTGTGGAACCGGCGCCAACGCCGTGTGCAGGTCCTCGAAAGTGGCCGTTACTTCAATCGTCGTGGAGGAGGCGGGAGCAGGAGCGAAAGGCGCGTGCGCTGGAACGGCAGGCGATTCTCCGCCGTCAACAGTGTTGGCTGCAATCTGCATTGCATGCTGTGTGTGCACAGGGGAAGAGAATGCAGCGAAACAAAGCGTCAATGCCGCTGCCACAGCCGTCTTTGGCATGGGATCTCCGGATTTGTGCGGAGGCAACCCTGACGCGCAGGTTGGAGGCGGGAGAGGAATACCGGATCCGCGAATTCGATCGCCGGGTTGCGCGTGCAACCTGCAATCTTTCGCGATTATGAGTGATCTCTAAGAATTCGAACATATATCGACCGTTCGCCTCAAAGTAATAGTGTGTATCGTTTTGCGACAGTTGGGGTAACGCTGATGCTTCAGACCGAATTCAATCGCCGAGGACGCGCACGACTCCGCGCCTCGAGCGCATCTTGCGTCACTGTTCACGGGCCCTTGTGCAGCAACGGCTTGAGCACGGGAAAGAGTGTGCCGGCGATGATCGCAGAGCCTTTGGCAGTGGGATGGATGCCATCGCCCTGAATGGTTCCCGGAACGTGAACCAGGTCCTTATAGAGCATGGGCACGACCGCTATGTGGTGCTTTGCTGCGAGATTGAGGAAGATTTTGTCGAACGACAGGATGTAGTCCTGGCCGTAATCCGGCGGAAGCGTGATGCCGGCGAGCAGAATCTTTACGTGAGCCTTCTCCAGGCCTGCGAGCACCTGGTCGAGATTGCTGCGCGTCTGGTCGACAGGCAGTCCGCGTAACCCATCATTCCCGCCAAACTCCACGATCACGATGGCGGGGTGCAGGCGAAGCACGTAGGGCAGGCCGTCGAGCGCATCCTTGGTGGTGGCGCCGCTCGTGCCCTGGTTGATGACTTTGTAAGCGTAGCCTCGCTCGTCGAGCAGCTTCTGCAGGAAGTCGGGATAGGCCTCGCCGTCAGGCAGGCCCAACCCCGCGGTGATGCTGTCGCCATAGCAAACCAGAATTGGCCGACCGGAAACCGGCCGATCAAAATTTGGCGGACCGGCGGCAGAGAGCAGCCCTGCCGGCCACAACAGCAGGCAACATGCGACAAGAACCGCGCGCCGAACGTTCACGTATCAAGTGTAGCTGGCGCGAGAGTATGCCGTGGTCCCCGACTGCGATGACCGGCCATTTACACTGCGAATGACGGGAGAGCGAGTTGATTCAAGTCAAGAATGCGAAGAAATGGATCCAGAATGGCGCGCGGCGCGTGGAAATTCTGCAGGGCATATCCCTGGACATTCCCGCCGGACAGTTTGTCGCCATCGTAGGCGCGAGCGGAAGCGGCAAGAGCACGCTGCTTGGCCTGCTTGCAGGCCTCGATTCGCCCAGCGAAGGAGAGATCTGGCTCGACGGAGTTCCGATCCACAACCTCGCAGAGACCGAGTTGGCGGCGGTGCGCGGACGCAAAATCGGCTTCGTCTTTCAGTCGTACCAGTTGATCCAAACGCTCACCGCTCTCGAGAACGTATTGCTCCCTTACGAGCTCAACCTGGAAGGTAATGGCGTGGCGCAGGCACGCCGGCTGCTCGATGAAGTGGGTCTGAAGGAGCGCGTGGATCACTATCCCGTGCAGCTTTCCGGCGGCGAGCAGCAGCGCGTGGCGTTGGCGCGGGCCTTTGTGGTTGAGCCGCCCATTGTGATGGCCGATGAGCCGACGGGCAACCTGGATTCAGCGAATGGCCGGCTGGTGTTGGATCTGTTGCTGGAGAGGAATAAGAAGGCGGGGACGACACTGGTGCTGGTCACGCACGACCCTGAAGTCGCCAGCCGCGCAGACCGCAGGATCGTGCTCAAGGACGGGCGCATCGTTGAAGACACCCTGCCCGGTCCTGTCGAATCCATCGTCCGGGAGCAGGAAAACGATCCAAGCGAGACGACGAATGGCTAAGCGAGCGTTGAGCTGGAAGCGCGCCGCGGCCATCGGCTGGCGCGATTTGAAGTCCGCTCCCGGCAAGTTCGGTTTTGTCGTGCTGTCGGTCGCTGTTGGCGTGGCAGCGCTGGTGGGCGTCCGAGGGTTGAGCGGCAGCTTCCGGCAAACATTGAATACGGAGGCGCGTTCGCTGCTGGCAGGCGATCTGAGCGCGCGGTTGCTTCGCGCACCTACGCCCGAGGAACTCAGCAAGATCGCGGCAATTGAAGTCCGAAGCGGCGGCACAATCCGCTCCACGTGGGTCACTGAAACCGTCTCCATGGTGTCTGTGCCGACGGATCCCGTGCCTTTGCTGGTCTCGCTCAAGGCTGTCGATCCGGCTGAGTATCCCTTCTACGGAACGGCGGAACTGGATCCGGCGATGCCGCTGGGGCAAGCGTTGCGGGGCGACTCGGCCGTCGTGGCCGACGAGTTTCTTATTCGCCTCAATGCACACGTCGGTGACACGCTGCACCTCGGCGGCAGGGACTTCCGCATCTCTGCTGTGTTGAAGCAGGAGCCCGATCGCATTACCGCGGGCATGGGACTGGGCCCGCGCGTCATGATCTCAGAGGCCTCGCTGGCGCAGACCGGACTTCTAGCCCCGGGAAGTCGCGCCAGCCAGCGCTTGCTCGTCAAGCTCCCTGACGCGCCACCGAAAGGCGTCTCCGTGGATGCCGAAACCGCAGCGGTCCGAACGCAACTGGAGGCGGCGCTGCCTGACGCGCAAGTCATGGACTACCGTGAGGGCAACCCCGCGCTTACCCGCGGCCTCGATAATGCGACCTCCATCCTGAGCCTCATTTGCCTGGTGGCCATGGTTCTGGGCGCCATCGGCGTGGCCATGGC
>JBEKWT010000152.1:0-7230 GCA_049512795.1 Occallatibacter sp. | reverse complement strand
CGAACTCTACGCGCTCTCGTTTTCCTACGGCCAACGGCATGCGTGGGAGTTGCAGGCCGCAAAGCGCGTCGCTGCATCCATTGGCGTGGCGGAACATCGAACGATACCCATTGACCTGCGCGCTTTTGGCGGCTCGGCTCTCACGGCCGACATCGCGGTTCCCAAGGGCCGCACAACCGAGGAGATGAACGGCAGCATCCCGATTACGTACGTTCCTGCGCGCAACACGATCTTCCTCGCCTTTGCGTTGGCGTGGGCTGAGGTTCTGGGCGCGAGCGATATCTTTTTAGGCGTGAACGCGCTCGACTACTCCGGCTACCCCGACTGCCGTCCTGAATATATCGCCGCATTCGAAGCGATGGCCAATCTCGCAACGAAAGCCGGTGTGGAAGGCCGCCAGGCGCTGAAGATTCACACGCCGCTCATCGCGCTTTCGAAAGCGGAGATCATCCGCCTGGGGCGCGGTATGGGCGTCGATTACGGTTTGACCAGCAGTTGCTACGATCCCTCCCCCATGGGGGCGCCGTGCGGCCAATGCGACTCCTGCCTTCTGAGGCAAAAAGGCTTTCGCGAAAATGGGATCGAAGACCCGCTGCTGAAAACGAGCTGATAGCCTTCAGCCGTCAGCCCTCAGCCAGGTTTGTTCTGAGTTGACGCGCGAGGCCGTAACGGGATGAGCTGATAGCTGAAGGCTGAGGGCTGAGAGCTGTTCTATGAGCTACGCAGTGAAGGAAATCTTCTACACCCTCCAGGGTGAAGGCGCGCAGACGGGCCGGCCGGCGGTCTTTTGCCGATTTGCCGGATGCAATCTTTGGTCGGGGCGCGAGCAGGATCGCGCGTCGGCGACCTGCAAATTCTGCGACACCGATTTTGCCGATACCAATGGGCGTGGCGGTGGGAACTTCGTCATCGCCGAGATCCTGGCCGCGGCCATCAATCACAAATGGCCCTCAACCACCGCTCCCGGCAATCGATTTGTGGTTTGCACCGGCGGCGAACCGCTTCTGCAACTCGACAAGGAGCTGATCGATGCTCTCCACGCCTACAACTTTGAGATTGCTGTCGAGACCAACGGAACCATTGCGGCTCCGGCGGGACTGGATTGGATCTGCGTAAGCCCGAAGGCCGGCGCCGAGTTCAAGCAGCGGAGCGGTGACGAGCTGAAGCTGATCTATCCGCAGCCTGGAGCTGAGCCAGAGCAATTTGAGGAGCTTTCGTTCCGGCATTTTTTCCTGCAGCCCATGGATGGACCAAACCGCGAGTTGAACACGACGCTGGCTTTGGCGTATTGCCTCGATCATCCGCGCTGGCGGCTGAGCCTGCAAACCCACAAGCTGCTTGGAATTCCGTAGAGCCGGCGTATTGAGCGAATCGGCGAGTCTGCGATGTAAGTCCGATCGCTCAATCGCGGTTTTCTTGTTTCCCTGTTCCCTCGTTCCCTGCCGGGGTCCCCGGCGGCTTCGCCGCTGGGGTGGCTTGGCCCCTGCTTTTTTCCGCTTCGGCGAGCCATCCGCGCCGCAGCTTGTCCGATGGAATGCTGGAGAGATACGGCTTGATGTCGAGCACCGGCGTTCCATCCAGCATGTCCACGCCGCGCACATGGAGCGACGGACCTTCGCGGCGCAGCAACTCGACAACTGTGAGGCCAATCGGATTCGGCCGGCGCGGCGATCGCGTGGCAAAGACGCCGTGAGGCTGGCCCGCATCGGCCGGCGGATGAGCGATCAGATCGAATCCATCGGCCCGGTCGAATTGCCAAAGGATGAACAGGTGTGAAAAGCCCTCGATGTCAGCCAGTCCCGGTTCGAACTCGCGCAGAAGCTCGATCAGGCCTTCGGCATCGTGCCTGGCGCCAAGGCCTTTGGGAATCGCCGAGGATTCACGGTAAGGGCTATGAATGAAGCCGATCGGATGGGCGGAAAACATGACCAGACGCCTCCGCCTTTCATCCTATGCGCCGCGGAGACAGTATCGAGACTGCCTGCCACCGAATCAAAAACCGTAGCCAGCCCGAAGTTGCCGGCGAGTCTGAGAAAGATTGTTCTAATCAGCTGGAGAAGCTCAGAATTAGAGTGAGATGAGCCCGCCGTGCCCGGAGGTGAGTTCGATGCAAGCAGCCGTCGTAAACGTTCGAGGCCAGGCGCCGAAGTACCAATCCTTTGCCGACCCGGTTGCCGAAGAAGGCGAGACGCTGCTCCGCGTGCGCGCCGCCGGTTTGCACCCGATCGTCAAGTCGCTGGCCAGCGGCTCGCACTACGCCAGCGCCGGCGAGGGTCCCTCCGTTCCGGGAGTGGACGGCGTGGGAGTTCTCGAAGACGGCAGCCGCGTCTATTTTTTGTTTGTGCGCAAGCCATGGGGAACGATGGCCGAGCGCGCCGCAGCTCCGCGAAAGTCGTGCATTTCCGTGCCCGACGGTTTGGACGACGTGGTGGCCGCTGCCATTGCCAATCCGGGCATGTCGGCCTGGGTCACGCTGAAAGAGCGTGCTCGTCTCGTGGAAGGAGAAACGGTCCTGGTTATGGGTGCGACAGGCGTCGCGGGGCAGCTCGCCATTCAAGCGGCGCGGCTATTGGGAGCGAAGCGCGTGATCGCCGCCGGACGCAACCTGGAAGCAATCGCAGCCGCCGACGTGGATCGAGTGATTGCGCTCAGCCAGCCGGAGGACGCCGTTCGCGAGGCCCTTGCCGCCGAAGCCGCCGCAGGTATCGATGTGGTCGTCGATTATCTCTGGGGACGGCCCACGGAGTTGCTGCTGGAGGCTCTCGCCAAAGGCTTCAAAGCGACGGCCACTCACAAGACGCGCCTGGTCGAGGTAGGCTCCAGCGCTGGCCAGACGATTACCTTGCCCGGCGCAACGCTGCGCAGCATCGACTTGACGCTCCTCGGCAGCGGATTCGGCTCTGCCCCACTCAAGCTGATTCTTGCCACCATTCCCACTCTCTTTGAGATGGCCGCATCCGGCAGCTTGAAGATCGCCGTCGAGCCGATTCCGCTGGCCGAGGTTGAGACTGCTTGGGACCGCGTCGAAAAAGGCCGCAGAATCGTCTTTACGGTCTGAGTAGCCCAGCTTCTTCCCGTTGAACCCATCAACAAAGTTTTCGTGCCGCGAAAACCCAACCCGAAAGTGAGTGGGAACACTTCAACAGCCCTTGGTGTCTAACAAGGGTAGGCGCATGGGTCATATTGCGGTACGTCAGCGCCCATGCGTTCAGGGTCAGTAACGCGCTTCCAAGGGCTGACCGGCCGCTGGAGGCGGCAGCAAGTGGCTTTGCAAGTGGCTTTGAATGATTGGTTCAGCTCGGAAACCCATAGCCCGGCGTGATGGGCGCACGTGCAGACGATGGCTGATATGGGGTAATGTGGGAGGACACAGAATTGCAGGCGGACCTCACCATGGGCAATCTTGCCAGCGCCAATCTTGCCGGGGCATCGACGCTCCAATCCGACGAGGCGGCTCTCGTTGAAGAGTTGCGATCCGGCTCCGAAGAGGCGTTTGCCTGGCTGATTGCTCGCTACCACCAGCCAATCTACTCATTGCTTGCGCGCACGGTGCGCAACCCGGCTGACGCCGCCGATCTGACCCAGGAAGTTTTTGTTAAGGTCTTCCGCGGAATTCGCGGATTTCACGGCGAGTCTTCCTTGCGTACCTGGATATACCGCATCGCTTTGCGCGAAGCGTCGAACCAGCGTCGCTGGTGGAAGAGGCATCAACAGCAGGAGATTCCGATGGAGCAGGAGATGGCGCAGGGAGATTGCGGCCGGCCAGTGCAACTGAAGGACATGCTCGTGGACCCCGCCGAGTCGCCCTATGACGCGGCCCTGCACGAGGAGAACCGGGCGCGTGTGGAGCAGGCGCTGCGCCAGGTACCGGAGCCATTCCGCACCACGCTGGTCCTGCGCGATATCGAAGGATTCGTCTATGAGGAAGTGGCGGCTATGCAGGGGGTCAACCTGGGAACGGTCAAATCGCGGCTGGTGCGTGGGCGCTCTTGCCTGAAGGCGTTGCTGACCGTTGAGCGGTCGGGTTCGCGGCCCACCGCGCTGGCAGGGATGAAGATTTCCCTGGGAGAGGGGGCGCGCCATGAACGAATTTAATAGCGGCTGCGATCAAGTACAGGCCTTTTTGATGGATTATCTGGATGGTCGGTTGAGCGGACGCGAGATGCAGGAGATCGATGCCCATTTTCAGCGGTGCAGCGATTGCGCGCGGGAGGGGAAATCTCTCCGCGAATTGCAGGCTTCGCTGGCCGCCCTGGGCCCCGTGCCGGAGCCGCCCGATCTGCCTTTGCGAATTCGTGTCGCGGTAAGCCAGGAGGGAGCGCGCAGCCGCCGCAGGATCATTACTGCGTGGGAACTCGCGTGGAAGAACACCGTGGGACCGTTTCTGCTGCAGGCGGGTGCGGGATTTGCCAGCGCGGTCCTTCTATTGGGAACAATCGTCGTGCTGGTCACCGTGCTGGCCCAGCCGCAGGCGGCACAGGCTACGCCCGACGAGCCATTGGGCAATGCAACCGCCCCTCATCTGCTCTACTTCTCGAACGCTCAGGGCAACAATGCCGCGGACGCCATTTCCAGTCCCGTTGTGGTGGAAGCGTACGTCAACGATGAAGGCCAAGTCTACGACTATCGCATCGTTTCCGGTCCCACCGACGCTGTAACTCGCTCGCAGGTTGAGAACCTCCTCTTGTTCAGCCGCTTTGAGCCAGCCCGCTTCTTCGGTCAGCCCGTCCGCGGTCTGGCGGTGCTGTCGTTTTCCGGCGTCTCCGTGCGCGGATAAAAGCAGCCTTTAGCCATTAGCTCTCGACTTTCAGCTTCTTCTCGCTGGAATGAAGGCTGCGTCTGCTGCCTGGACTCGATGATGCCTTGGCCGCATAAACAAATCGCCGCACGAAGAGCTAACAGCTAAAGGCTAAGGACTAACGGCTGATTATTTGACCCTGCCAGTGCGTCTAACTAGACTTGCATGCAGGGTTTCCTCATGACGCGTCGATTGCATTCTTTCCTATTTGTTTCCGCTGCGATTCTATGTTTGTTGGCCGGATTGGCCCCAAAACCCGCGCAAGCTCAATCCTCCAGCAGTTCCTCCTCCAACCAAAGCTCGTCCTCAGGTCCGATGTATGCGCGGGAAAAAGCCCCGTCGCTGATCGATCCGGCAGGACCGACCATCTCGCTCATCAGCGCCGAGCCCGTGTTCATCATGGCAGCCGCGCTGAACGCTTGCGGTTACGACGAAGGCCTGGAGGAGAGCGCACCCATCCGCAAGCATATCCGCGACGAGATGAATCAGGCCCTCGCCCAAAGTGAGGACGCCCGCACCAAGCGCGACGCGCTCTGCCTATACATTGCTCAGCACCGGATGACCGGCTCGGAGCGCGACATTTCGCAGTACATCTCGCTGGCTCTCTACCTCACGCCTCCGCCGGAACTCGAAGTCACGGCCGACCTGACTGAAATGCCGCCCGATTCAACTCAGGTGGCGGAGGTTGTTCCCCTGCTTCGCGCCTTCGCGGCTGCGGTCGACCTGCACGGCATTTGGCTGACCTCGCACCACCTATACGACGATGAGATCGACCATCTGCACGATCCCCTCTCGCAGATGATCGTCAGCGCGAATCTCTACCTCAAGATGCCGGCCTCCACCTACGACGGCCGCAGGTTCATTGTGGTCATCGAGCCGCAGCTCTCGCCGGCCATGGTCAACGCCCGCATCTACGGCACCGATTACGTGGTGGTCGTTTCCCCGGCTAATGGAAAAGTCCCCATGGGCGACGTGCGCCACACTTACCTCCACTACGTCATTGATCCTCTGTTATTCCAGCGGTCCAACGCGATCGACCGCGAGCAACCGATACTCAAGGAAATCCATGACGCTCCGCTCGATTTCCGATTCCGCTCCGATACTGTGTCGTTGACCATTGAATGCCTGATCAAGGCTATTGAAGCGCGCACCATGGATACGGGCATTCCCGAGTACAAAATTCCGGCCGGTGTGGATCGCTCGCAGTTGCCGCGCTACGAGCATGAACGCGAACTTTACCAGCAACGGGTGGACGCGGCGAAATTGGCTGCGGTCGGCCATGATATGCGCCAGGGTTATGTGCTCACGCAGTACTTTTATGAGCAGTTGTTGCAGTTTGAAAAGGACCCTGCCAGCCTCAAGGACACCATCGGTGAAATGGTGTACAGCATGGACGTTGATCAGCAGGTGCACCGTGCGCGCCAGACCGAGTTCGACAAAGAGGGCGACGAAGACGTTCTGCAGCACAGTAAACCTCGCCCGCTGACGGGACTCGACCTTGCCGAGGCCAAGCTGGCCAGCGGAGATGTGCCTGCGGCCACTGCCATGGCGCAAAAGGTGCTCGCCAGCCAGGACGACAGCGTCGCATCGACGGCCGATGCCGCTCGCGCCCATTTCATCCTGGCCCGGGTGGATCTGATGACTGGCCATCCCGACGAGGCAGTCGAAGATTTCCAGAAGACCATCGCGACGAGCAAGGAGCAGCGGCTGCTCGCCTGGTCGCACATATATCTTGGCCGAATGCTCGATCTGGAGTGTAAGCGCGACGAGGCCCTGGCCGAGTACAAAGAGGCTTTGGCTGTCCGTGACGGTCAACTGGATACGCGCCTTGCCGTAGAACGCGGTATGAAGGCTGCATATGTTCAGCGGGGTCATGAGCACGACTGCGATGATGAGACCGGCGACAACGAGCCAGGTTCTCCACCTCTGCAAACCCAGTCTCGCGACTCGACGGCTGCCGGCGATCCCGGCGGCTCTGCCGCGCCCCAGCCACAACCCCCAGCGCAGGACAGCGCTCCGAAACCGAAGTAATTGTCCGCAGGCGCCCCCCCGAGCGGGCGCCGCTGAAGTACTTGCCGAACTTCCAAGTTGCTTGATTTATCTTCGGCGCGCATGCGGCGCGTTCAATGCGTCTAAATTTGTGAGAAGGATTCTTGAGCGAGGCAGGAGTGAAAGCGGATCTGAAAGAGCTTGAGGCTGCGCTGGGGCATGAGTTCGCGGCTCCCGAGCTCCTGCTGCGCGCGCTCACGCATCGTTCGCTGGCCCACCAACTTGCACAAGCGGACGGCGGCAAGAAGTCAGTTCAGGCCGACAACGAACGTCTTGAGTTTCTTGGCGACGCTGTGTTGGGACTCATTGTGGCGGAGGCGCTATTCACCTTGCATCCGGAGTGGCGCGAGGGTGAAATGACGCGCATTCGCTCAGGGCTGGTT
>JBEKWT010000151.1:0-7266 GCA_049512795.1 Occallatibacter sp. | reverse complement strand
CGTGCGCAGCCGCATTGTCGGGCTGCAATTGCAAAGCCCGGGCCACAGCAGCGCGCGCCTCGCCCAAGCGCATTTCAGCGCCCAGCGCGGAAGCCAGCGAGATCCACGCTTGGACGTTGTCCGGAACTTCTTCGACCGTGAGCCGGAACTGCCGCTCGGCTCCGGCGTTGTCTCCGGCCTGGAAATCCATGTAGCCAAGCTGGTATTGCGCCGCAGCAAAATGCGGATTGGCCTTGACCGCCTGCTCGAGCGCCGTGCGTTCGCCATTCGCGTCGCCCGTGCTGTCCAGCACCATGGCCAAACGGAAAGCCAGGGCGGCATTCTGCGGTTGCGCGGCGCAGGCCTGGCGATACAGATCGGCGGCCTTGGAGTTGTCTCCTGACTTGACCGCCTCCGCTGCTTCGGTTGCCTTGGAAACAGCGACGGCCAGGTCCGACTTCTCCTTCAGTTTTTGCTGGTAAAGCTCGAGTTGCCGCTGAGCTGCCTGCATATCGCCCAGCGTGCGCAGAACCTTGGCCAGCTCAAAGTGGACCTGCGGCTCATCGGTGCCAAGCTCGATGGCCTTCTCGAACTGCGTTCGCGCGCCCGCGGCATCCTTAAGCTCGGCAAGCACCACGCCCAGATTCACTCGGGGATTGTAGTCATTGGGACTCAACGCTACCGCTTCTTCCAGGTGTTTGCGCGCCGCCGCAAAATCACCAGCCTTTTGCTCGAGCAGGCCGTTTAGATTAAGAAGATCGGCATCGTGCGGAGCGAGAGCCAGCAGCCTTTTTCCCAAGGTTGCGGCGCGATCGTTGTCGCCGGTAATAACCAGGGTCCGGAAATAAATCCGCTGTGCCTCCAGGTCGGTGGGCTTCCTGCGGGCAATCTTTTCGGCCAGCAAAGTTGCAGCCTCAAAATGAGACTCGTCGACATTGAGAGCGACCAGGGCCCCGGTAAGGGCGTCGGAGTCAGGGAACGATTCCAGGCCCTGGTTCAGCGCCTGCGCGGCTTCATCGAACATGCCCGCCTGCTTGTAGGCGGTGGCTAAATCAAAGGTCAATTTCTCGTCGGGCGGGGTCGAGCGCAGCGCCTGAATTGCCGTGTCGTAATCCCCGGTGGCAATCAGGCTCCGCACCAATCCATCCAGCGCCTCCTTTGAGGAAGGATCGATTTTGAGCGCCGCCTGCCATTCTCCAAGAGCCTCCCGATTATCGCCCAGGCGGGCCAGCGCGGCGGCGAGCAACAGATGCGGCTGCAGCACATCGGGATCAATGTGAACGGCTTGCCGGAGTGGCGCGATTGCCTCCTGTGCTTGTCCCGTCGAGTAGAGGCCGAACCCCAGGAGATAGTTGAGACGTGCGGAGTCCGGCGCAATCTTCAACCCGGACCGGATTGTCCGATCGGCGCATTCCCACTGCTGATGTCGATCGAACCAGACGCCCAGTGCGATATAAGCGTCGGCGTCGGGATGTGCGCGCAGTTGCGCCTCGAGCGATGGCGGGCCGGAGCAGGCCGGAGCGTGTGCGCCTTGAGCGGAAGCGAAACCCCCGACTCCAAGACACGCCGCAACGATAAATCCGATTCTGGCGAGATCGCAATGCGAGATCATGCTTCCGGCCGCACTCCGCAAACCAGCATGATGCATGATTCGCCACCACTCTTCCGCTTCTCCACGTTTCTTAGACCGTGCGCTTCAACGGCGCCACGCCCCGCAAAAAAATGCCGCCGCGCAACGGTTTCGTTGGCAACACGGAAGCGAAAAGCTAACGTCGAGATTAATCGAGAGGCATCCTGGTTCGCAAGCTGGTTCGCAAGCTCGCGACAACCCTGTGCGTTGCATCTGTAGGGCGGAAGGGCGCCATGTACTTACAGTTCCTTGATCTTGATGTTCCGAAACCAGATCTTCACTCCCGGATCACCTTTCGGCTCGGTGCCCTGCAGCGAGATATGTCCCGAGTGGTACTTGCTGTATCCGGGCATCCTGGCGAACTTCGTTCCGGCGATCAACTTGTTCCAGTTGTCATCCCACAACTGCGCGTCGATGACCTCGTGGCCGTTCTGAAACAGTTGAAGGTGACCGCGGTCCGCGATGATCTCAAACTGGTTCCACTCTCCGGCGGGCTTCACCCACTCAATATTGTCCGAGATCATGTCAAAGATATCGCCGGAGCGCTCCATCAGAACGCGGCTGTCCGGAACTGTACAGGCCAGATCCGCAATCTGCATTTCGACGCCCGTCTCCCAGGTGTCGTGGTACTCGGGTGATTCATGAACATAGAACATGACGCCGCTGTCGATGCAGGGTTGCGCCTTCCACTCGAGCTTGAGATCGAAGTTTGTGAACTCGGCGTCGGTCACAATGTCGGCAAATTCAGCTCGCGGGTCCTGGTTCGTTTTTTTCAGTTGAATGGAACCGTCAACCACCGACCAGTCGCTACCCGTTTCCTTCTCGAGGTACGAGTGCCAACCCTTCAAATCTTGACCGTCGAACAGCAACCGCCATCCGTCCTGTTTCTCCTGGGTTGTAAGTGCGTTCGGCTCCTGCGCCCACGCCGTGCCAGCGAACAAAACGCAGGCAGCCGCGGCCATCGATAACTTCCGAGAGTTCATCATCGCTCTCCTGGAAAAAAGCAAAACTGAGATTCGACGCTGCGAGCTGCCTCGTGTTCACCTAGGGTCGTCCCTCGTAATCCGCTCGAGGAGCAAAGTCATGAAGCCATCTTTATCGGATTTAAGGCAGACCTGGGCATTCGGCGCGCCTTCTACCGGTCTCGTAAAGCCCTTGTCATCGACGTCGAGCCGCATCGGCGTTGCCGGGCATAGTTCGGGACGAATGGCATAGGTCACGGCAACGGGATCGAAGAGCGTGGGCGTGCGCAATTCGCCTGCGCCTGTCCACTCGTGATAAAGCAGGGTCAGCTGGTCAGTAAGAGGCGAGCCGTGGGAAAAGATTGCTCCTTGTGCAGGAGCTTTCAAAGGAATCTGGGTCGAATCGAGCGGCATCATGAAGACCGGGACCCCGGCAGAAAGGAGGGCCCGTGCTCCTGCCGGATCACATTTGATGTTCCACTCAGGTTCCGGAGGCCGTGGAACTCCGTTCATATCGTCGCCGTAGCCCCGATAAATGCTGCCGCCCATGATGACCACTCGTCTTAGCTGACGAAAGGTCGCCGGATCGCGTTCAATTGCCGCCTGAACGTTGAACAGCGGGCCGATGGCAATCAGAGTGATCTGGCCAGGATGAGCGCGAATCTGGTCGAGCAGAAAAGCAACCGCATCCGGGTGCTTCCGCTCGGGCGCCCGATGCGCATAGGCCGCCTGAGTGAAGACATTAGTATGAGGCGTGGCGACTCCCGCAGCCACCGGGATATCGGCGCGGCCTATGGCGCCGAGGTATCGATCGAGTAGCTGCGCACGCAGCTCCGTATCACCATAAGCCGTGGTGATTCCCAGAATGTGCAGCTCCGGGCTTCGCAACGCAAGAGCAACCGCAAACGCATCGTCGATGTCGTCGCCGATATCGGTATCGATGATGGCAAGTTGCGGCGCGGCGTCAGTCTTAGCTGTCTGGCCATGCGCGAGCGGTGCTGCGACAACGGCCAGAAGGACTGCGCTCATCACCGAATAGAATCCCCGATTTTTCACAGACGGTAGTATAGACGGGGCGAGGTCCGTGAGTTTTCGTTCGTGCTTTCCCAGGTCCCCAAATGCGAGGGATCTCCGCCCCGCGGACGCGGACCTGTCCGTGGCGAACCCGGACCTGGTGCACCCAATATTCGTGGTGGCTTTGTGGACAAGGTGCGCTACGGCGTCAGGCGGGGAGCGCGGCTTCCGCTTGCTTTTGGAAATATTTCGGCAAGCCCTTGCGGAGATTCGATTTCACGGCGGAGCCGGCGGGTGACGCGTGGAGCGCGTTGTACGGCTCGCTGACTCTGCCAATGGGTTGCGAATGCACGCCGATAAAGACCTCGCCTACACTCAGGCGGGCGTTGCCTTCGAGATCGAGAAAGCCGATTTGGCTCTGCTTGCAGATGGCCTGCGTTTCAGGCGAAAGATGAGGCACGATGAGAACTGGCGTCAAATCGGCGGCAAGAGACGCAGCGTCGCCCCGCCATTCGCGCAGCATCGCGCGAAGCTGATCGGTGTCGCCAAATGGGTCCGCTTCGCAGGCCAGAATGTGGCTGTGACCGAAGACTTCAATGTGCGCCAGGATGGCGGTAAAGCGGCTTCGGGGCTGCGACCCGCATTGCAACTGCCGGAGCTTGATCGCGGAGACTCGACCGAGCAGCGCTCTCAGGGCTTCGGCGGCGAGCACCTCGAATTCAGTCAACACTGTGCCCGTGTTCATTAGGATCTCCAATCTCGTTGAGCATTGGTTCTGCCGCTTCCTTGCTGGCGGGGCTAAGGATGAAGGAGTTGGTTCCTGACGGAATCAAGGCCATGCGTACCGGCAGATGCCCGTTTCCGTTCCGCTGCTTCGATTCCAGCCAGAGGCACAACCTGGGATCTTGAATCTCGGGCTGATCGTGCCAGAAATTCGGAGCCAGTCCACACTCGATGAGAAGATGATCGAGCCGCAGTTCGATCTTCGTCATGCGCTTGGAAAAGTAGCGGCGCACGTTGCTGGGGCCGACGTAGAGCCCTGTGACACGGTGACCAATGCATTGTGAAGTCACGACCATCGAACTCCTCCGCCCGGGCAAATGCCAGTTGAATCCGCTTTCAAAAGGGAAACCAACACTTCTGGCTTCCTGAAAGAACCCGCAACTTGCAGCATCAACAGCGAAGAACCCGCGGCAACGGGAAAGGCGACTGAATGATGCAGCATCAGCGGATGCTAAGTGACTTACTGATAGAGACTTGCGACGAACTTAATCGGCGAGCAGACTCGAGGAGAGTTTGATACCACGGCGCAACGAACAGCGCACTCTGCGACGGCGCGAGAAATCGCCGATCGGGAAGGGAATTGACGGAAGGCCAGGATGAAACCCGACTTGCGCTGAACGGCCACCTTGACCGTCTGCGTCTCTTCCCTCACTTCTGTGGAAATCTTGTACCACTTTGGGATCATTGTCAAGGCGATTTGATGAATGTGGAGAAAAGATTGAGCAGTTAGCTGTGGAAAAGCTGCGGCGGAAAGATGCAATCGCAACCAGTGCAGATTCTTTTGCAAATACGGAATCGCTAACGGGCTCTCGAAGATGGTTCGTCGGAGAAGATCTGGCCATCGCGGATGTGAACGACGCGGTGAGCAAACTGCGCGATATCGGCCTCGTGCGTTACGAGCACGATGGTGTTGCCGCGAGCGTGGAGCTGGTCGAACAAGGCCATAATCTCGAGGCCGGTCTTGGAGTCGAGGTTGCCGGTGGGCTCATCGGCGAGGATGATCGACGGGTTGTTGACCAGGGCGCGGGCAACGGCGACGCGCTGGCGCTGGCCGCCGGAGAGCTCATTCGGCTTGTGCATCATGCGCGATTCCAGACCGACATCGGCGAGGGTTTTCTTGGCGCGGGCGATGCGCTCGGCAGACGGGGTGCCGTTGTAGATGAGGGGCAACTCCACGTTGTGCAGCGAGGTTGCGCGGGCCAGAAGATTGAAGGTCTGGAAGACGAAGCCAATCTCCTTGTTGCGAATGCGCGCGAGCTGGTCGTCGTCGAGATCGCTCACCAACTGGCCGTTGAGCCAGTAGCGGCCCTTGGAAGGCGTGTCGAGGCAGCCAATCAGGTTCATCAGCGTGGACTTGCCCGAGCCGGAAGGTCCCATGATGGCCACATATTCGTTGTGGCGAATGCGCAGCGAGACACCGCGCAAGGCCTGGACCTGCTGCTCCGAACCCATGTCGTAGGTGCGCCAAAGATCCTCGACGACAATGACGTCGTTCGCATTGACGACCGTTGACTGCGGTAGTTCTTCGATGCCGGTGCTGTTCAAAGCCATCTGAGAAACACCCTCTCCTGGAATTCAACTGCCACGCGCTGGTCGATCAACTCGAGCTGCCGGTGGAAACCGTTGGTACGGACTTGTCGCGCTTGAGCAATGCCCCACCCTTGAGGTCGCGCAGAGTTTTGTAGGGGCCGGTGACGATTTCCTCGCCGCCGCTCAGACCGGAGAGCACTTCGATGTCGGTCGCCCCGGTAATGCCGGTCGTGACAGCTACGAACTTGGCGCGCAGCCTGCCGTGGGGATCCTTCTGCATGACGAAGACTCCCTGCACCGGGTTGGGTTTGGCGCTGTTGGAAGCCGCCTGAACGCCGCCGGTCTTGGCTTTTTCAGTAGCCGGATCGTACATTGTCAACGCCTGGATGGGGAGGGCAAGCACATCGGTCTTGTGCGCGGTGGTGATCTTGGCGGTGCAGGAGAGCCCCGGACGAAGCTCATCCGACGGATTGTCGAGAGTCACCACGACCTTGAAATCCTTGGCTTCTTCAGTGCCGGTGGTGGACTGCGAGGTGGCAACTCCCGTCGAGCGCAACAGGGCCTGATCGCCAACCAGCGTGACGTGCCCTTTGAAGACCTTGTTGGGCAGAGCATCGACCGTGATTTCGGCGGGCTGGCCGAGCTGGACATTCACGATGTCCGTCTCGTCCACCTTCACCTCGGCGGTGACGACGCTCATGTCGGCGATGGTCATCAACGTGGAGCCTTCGGCATTCTGAATGCCGACGACCACCGTCTCGCCTTCGCGGACGGGCAAATTGGTAACGATGCCGTTGAACGGCGCTGTGGAGACGGTCTTGCTGAGCGCGTCCTGGTCGGAGCGCAAGGTGGCGACTTGAGTCCCCATGTGGCCGCGCGCCGAGTCGGTGTTGGCCTTGGCCTGGTTCAGTTGGGCGACGGCCTGGGCCACTGAAGCGACATCGAGGTCGTAGGCGGCTTTTTTGGCATCGAAGTCCTGCTTGGCCATGATGCCGTCCTTGTAAAGCGCCTGCGCTCGATCCCAGTCGAGCTTTTTCTGCTCGAGGTCGGCTTGCGCGTGCTCGACGTTGGCCTCGGCCGTCTTCTCGGCGGCAACGTCGGCCAGGACATCGGTTTTTGCGGAGCCGATCGCGGCCTTCTGCGCATCGACATTGGCCTCCGGCTGCACGTTCTCGACGGTGGCAAGCACTTGGCCCTTGGTGACGTGATCGCCTTCCTTCACATAAAGGTGCGTGACGCGGCCAAAGGCAGTGGCGCCCACGTTTACGTAGTTGGTGGGCTTGATCTGTCCGGTCCCGCTGATGACGGTCGACAGATCCTCCCGCGTCAGGGTAGCGGTATAAACCTTGGTATAGCCGGACTGCTGCC
>JBEKWT010000150.1:0-7301 GCA_049512795.1 Occallatibacter sp. | reverse complement strand
CGCGGGCGCTACCATTTTACGGGGAAACCGTTTCCTGTGAGGTGCTCTCGTGAACCGGCGAACTTTCGTGCACTACGCTGCTGCGGTTGCTGCTCCGCTGATGGCCCTCCCCGCGGCGACAGGACAAGGCTTGGCCGGTCCAACCAGCGCGGCGGAGAATGAAAGTTTGCAATCGGAAAGCGCCCGCCGGATTAAGAAGGCGGCGTCTGCGGCGTTGGCGATGCAGCGCCGCGACTGGGAGCAAGGAATTCTGGCCGAGGCGCTCGTCGAGGCCGGCGATCGCCGCGGAGCGATTCTGCTGACCAGGGCCGCGATCGTGCAGCGGACGCCGGACGGACGGCTCGGCGTGGTGGTTTCCGGTGGCCCGACCGATCCGGCCATGGGCGGCTGCGCCTATGCGAGGGTGGCCGAATGGACCGGCGACAAGCAGATTCAGCAAGCGGTGGACGGATTGCTGGCCTGGATTCGGAACCAGGCTCCACGCAACGCCGAGGGCGTCCTCTATCATGTCTTCGGCGCGCCCGAGATGTGGTCCGACGGGCTGAACTGCGCACCGCCATTCCTGGCAGCGATGGGCTTACATGGCGATGCGCTGGCCCAGATCGACGGTTACAGGCAGCGGCTCTGGAACCCGCAAAAGAAGCTCCTCGCCCACATCTGGGATGACGGCAAAAGGCAGTTCAAGGACGGCAACTTCTGGGGCGGCGGCAATGGTTGGGCCGCTGTGGGCCTGGCCCGCGTTCTGCGCACCTTGCCAAGCGAGCGCCGCCAGGACCGCCAGCGCTTGGCAGAATTCGCGGCAGAGATTGTGGACGGATGTATCGAACACCAGCGGCCCGACGGTCTTTTTCACAATGTGGTGGACCAGCCCGAGACCTTCGTGGAAACAAACCTGGCGCAGATGCTCGCGTTCGCAGTGTTTGAGGGCGTCACAGCCGGCTGGCTCCCTGGAAGTTATCTGCCGCATGCGGAGCGGATGCGCGCTGCCGCCCGTTTGAAGATGGACGCGGATGGCTACATCCAGGGCGCCTGCGGCGCACCGAACTTCGACCGTCCTGGAAACTCGACCGAGGCCCAGTCTTTCTGCATCCTGATGGAGGCCGCGGGCGACAGGTTGCCCACGGCAGAACCGCGCATCTGAGTCTGAGCATTGCGGGTATGGAATCCTCCGCCGCGCTGTCTCCTTGCTCATGTCCAGCCCTACGTGATTGACTGATCGCCGGAAAGGTGAGCGGCGCTTATGACATACGTTCTTGCGTTGGATCAGGGAACGACAAGTTCGCGGGCCATCCTCTTCGACTCGGCCGGCGCGATTGCGGCGGTGGCGCAGAAAGAGTTCCAGCAGTTCTATCCGCAGGCGGGCTGGGTGGAGCACGATCCGGCGGAGATCCTGACCAGCCAGCTCTCCTGCGCCCGAGAAGTTATTGCGCAAATGGAAGCGCTGGGAAACGTGGGGGCGCGGCCGCGCGACGTTGCCGCGATCGGTATTACGAATCAGCGCGAAACCGTGATTGTGTGGGAGCGCGCGACCGGGAAAGCGATTCATCCGGCGATCGTTTGGCAAGACCGCCGTACGGCTGCGCAGTGCAAAGCGCTCGAGGAGAGCGGAGCCGGAGAAACGGTTTCGTCAAAAACCGGCCTCGTGCTCGATCCGTACTTTTCCGCAACCAAAATCAAGTGGATTCTGGATCACGTGGAGGGCGCGCAGGCGCGTGCCGAGCGCGGCGAGCTGGCCTTCGGCACGGTGGACAGTTGGCTGGTGTGGCACCTGACCAGCGGCCACAAACATGTGACCGACGTGACCAACGCCTCGCGCACGCTGCTGTTCAACATCGTGAAGGGCGAGTGGGACCAGGAATTGCTGAGGCTCTTCGGAATTCCCGCGAGCATGTTGCCTGAGGTGAAATGGTCGTGCGAGCGCGTAGCCGAAGTGACGACGACGCTCGGCCCCGTTCCGGATCTTGTCGGCGTGCCGATTGCGGGCATTGCCGGCGATCAGCAGGCAGCGCTCTTCGGCCAATTGTGCTGGAGCGCGGGCGAGGCCAAAAACACCTACGGGACGGGCTGCTTTTTGCTGCAGAATATCGGCACGGAGTTCATGCGGTCGAAGCACAAGCTGATTACGACGGTGGCGGCGAGCGCACAGAAGCGGCTTGAATACGCGCTCGAAGGGAGCATTTTTATTGGCGGCGCGGTGGTGCAGTGGCTGCGCGACAATTTGAAATTGATCGCCGCCTCTTCCGATGTCGAAGCGCTCGCGGCAAGCGTGCCAGACACGGGCGGTGTGGTGTTTGTGCCGGCATTTGTGGGCCTCGGCGCGCCGCACTGGGACGCGTACGCGGCGGGCATGCTGATCGGTCTCCGTCGCGACACCGGGCCGGGACACATTGCGCGTGCCGCACTCGAAGCCATCGCATTCCAGGTGGCCGATGTTCTCGAAGCCGTCCACAGCGAAACAGGAGCGCCGCTCCAGGCCCTGAGAGTCGACGGCGGCGCTGCGGTAAACGATCTTCTGATGCAGTTCCAGGCGGATGTGCTTGGGGTTCCGGTGGTGCGTCCGCGCGTGACGGAGACGACGGCGCTCGGTGCCGCTTATCTCGCAGGCCTCGCGACAAGCTTCTGGCCCAGTCCTGATGCGCTCCGCGCCGAGCGCAAGGGCGACGTGCGCTTTGAGCCCAAAATGAGCTCGTCCGAACGTTCAGATCGGCGCGGGCTTTGGCAGCGGGCCGTCGAGCGAGCCAGGGCCTGGACTACGTAGTAATCTCGATGAAACCGGCTGCGAATCTGTGTTGCGAATCTTTGTAAATCGCCAAACAGGAGTCTTGAGATCGTGAATCTGTTTCGAGGCTTACGGCCGCTCCACCGCGCGGGTGCTTTACGCGATGCGCTCGCCGGCGTCGCAATGGCGGCGATGGACATCCCGCAGGTTCTTGGATACAGCAAGATCGCGGGAATGCCGGTGGTGACGGGGCTTTACTCTTTGTTGCTGCCGCTGGTGGCGTTTGCGGCCTTCGGTTCGTCGCGCTACCTGGTGGTGGCGGCTGACTCAGCAACGGCAGCGATTTTTGCCGATGGTGTTTCGGGCGCGGCGACGCCGGCTGGAGCGCAATATGTGGCGCTGGCGTGCATTGTGGCCGTGATGACGGCTGCAATTCTGCTGCTGGCGCGGCTGCTGCGCCTGGGGTTCATCGCAGATTTTCTTTCGCGTACGGTCCTGGTGGGCTTTCTTACCGGCGTGGGGTTTCAAGTGGGAATCTCCGTGCTGAGCGAGATGCTGGGCGTCCCTGTGGATTCTCACCGGCCGGTGGTTGAGCTTTGGGAGGTGGCTCGCGGATTGCCGCAGGCAAATCTGCCCACAGTGGCATTGTCGGTTTCAGTACTCGCGTTTGTTTTGCTGTTGCGGCGCTTCGCTCCCAAGGTGCCCGGAGCGCTGGTGGCCGTAGTGGCCGCGATTGCCGCAAGCGCGGCGTGGAACTTTGCAGGACACGGGATCGCGACCATTGGGCCGGTGGCCGCCGGCTTGCCCCACCTGGGATTGATGGCGCTGCTTAGCCTGCGCGAGATGAATCGTAAGGAAATGGAGTTGCTGCTCACGGTGTCGGCCTCGTGCGCCGTGATGATTCTTACGCAGAGCGCTGCGACCGCGCGGATCTATGCGGCGAAGCATTACGAGAAGGTCGACGAGAACATCGATCTGTACGGGCTTTCGGCTGCGAATGCCGCCGCGGCGCTCAGCGGCGGTTTTGTGGTGAATGGCAGCCCCACGCAGACCGCGATGATGGAAGATGCCGGCGGGAAGAGCCAGATGGCGCAGGTGTCGACGGCAGTGGTCGTGTGCTTGGTGCTGTTGTTTCTCACCGGGCCGCTCGAGCATTTGCCCACTTGCGTGCTGGGTGTGCTGGTGTTCCTCGTCGCGCTGCGGCTCATCGATTTCAAGGAGCTGCGCAACATCCTGGCAGAGAGCCCTCAGGAATACGCGCTCGCAGTAATGACCGCGGTGGTTGTGGTTCTGGTGGGAGTGGAAGAGGGGATCGTGCTGGCCATGCTGGTCTCTTTGGCGCGCGTTGTTCGGCACGATTATCACCCGCATAGCGGCGTCCTGCAATTGAACCCGGACGGGAGCTGGAATCTCGTGCCAGCCGCGCCGCATGTGGTCACCGAGCCCGGCCTGGTGCTCTACCGATTTGGCGCGGAGCTTTTTTATGCCAATGCCGGCCGGTTTATCGAAGAGGTTACGCAAGTGGTGCAGCCGATGCCCTCAGCGGTGAAGTGGGTAGTGGTGGACGCGGAGGCCATGACACACCTGGATTACACGGCGGCCCGCATTCTGCAGAGTTTGAAAAAGAATCTCACTGAGGCAGGGATTGAGCTGGCGTTTGCGCGCGTGCCCTGGGATCTGAAATCCGACCTCGATCGGCATCACGTAACGGAAGCGATCGGGCCAGATCGGTTTTTCAACAAGCTGCACGAAGCGATTGCGGCGTTTGAAGCGTCGGCGAAGCGGCCGGAAGCCTGAAGGCGATTTTAGGATTCTCCCGATGAGGCGTGAGGTTAGCTCCGGCCTCGCGGATGCTCCAACGGCGGCCCTCAGCCGATCTCCTCACTCCAGCTTTCCAGTGTCTTTTTGAACTCCAGCATGAACTTGCCGCCGTCGGCGCCGTCGATGAGGCGGTGATCGAAACCAAGGCAGAAGTACTGCATCGACCGGATCGCAATCGAGTCATTGCCCTCGGCGTCGGTCATCGCAGCCGGTTCTTTGCGCAATCCGCCGACAGCTAAGATCGCCGACTCGGGCTGGTTGATGATCGGCATTCCGTACTCGCCCCCGAATGCGCCCGCATTGGTGAGCGTGAAGGTCGATCCGCCGACTTCATCGGGCGAAAGTTTCTTCGACCGGGCGCGTAGAGCTAGATCGGCGATGGAGCGAGCGAGATCGGCAAACGTGCGCTGCTCCGCGTGCCGAATGACGGGCACGATGAGGCCCCAGTCGAGGGCCACGGCGATTCCCAGGTCAATTGACCGGTGATAGCGGATAGCGAGGCCTTGGTCTGCATTCTCAGGCGAGGCCCCGTTTTCAAGCGAAGCATTGACGATGGGGCAGCGGCGCAGCGCGGCGACGGCGGCGACGGCGATGAACGGCATGAAGGTGAGCTTGACGTGGTGGCGATGGTCGAAGTTTGCCTTGCGTTGATCGCGGAGGCGCGCAATGCGTGTCATGTCGACTTTGTAGACGGTATAAACGTGAGGGCTGACGCGTAAGCTCTCGACCATGCGCTCGGCGATGATGGCCCTCATGCGGGTAAGAGACACGGGATCGGCCGGAAGGGTTGCGAGATCGGGCGGCGGCGCCACCTGCGGCGCCTGCGGTGGCAACTGCGTTGCGGCGGCCTTTGGGACGGAAGTCTGTGCGGCGGCCGGAGAACTGGCGGCTCGCAGAACATCGTCTTTGGAGATGCGGCCCTCCGAGCCTGTGCCTGCAATGCGGCCGAGCTCGAGGCCGTGCTCCTTGGCGATCCGGCGGGCCAGCGGCGAAGAGCGGATACGGCGGCCGGCCGCCACCGAAAGAGCGGGGACTTCGGGTGCGCTCGCTGCTATAGAGGTCGCTTTTGGCGCGGCCTTCGCTGCCGCCGCCGGGGCGGCGACCTTTGCGCCGGCCTCGCCAATCAGGCCAACCACGGTGTTGACCTCGACGGTGGCGCCCTCGGGGAAGCGGATCTCAGTCAGCACTCCGGCGACGGACGACGGAATCTCGGCGTCGACCTTGTCGGTGGAGATCTCGAAGAGCGGCTCGTCGATCGCGACAGTGTCTCCGACAGCCTTCAGCCATTTGGTGATCGTACCCTCGAAGATCGACTCGCCCATCTGGGGCATGATGATTTCAGTGGACATGCATCCCTCTGTTCGTCGCGCAGCAGCTCCTGCCGGATTATAAATCGCGGGCGCGACGGGTTGGCGAGCGAGCTCAGGCCGAAACTGGTCGGTCTTTGCTGCGGCGCAGGCGTTCGATTTCGGCCGGTATCTGAACCGGTGTGTCTTGCGCGGGAAATTCAGCGACTGGCGAATCGGGCGCGGCGACTGCCAGCGCGCGAAGGGCGGCGAGACTTTCGACATGCGCGACCGCCTCATTGAAGACCACGCCAAATTGTTTTGCCGCCATGTGTGCGATGGATTCAAGGCTGGGCACGTTTTTCGGATTCGCGACTTCCCTTTCCAGACTCGTCACCGTGCGATCCGTGATACCGCAGGGATTGATCAGCGCAAAGTCGCGCAGATCGGTGGTGACGTTGAAGGCGAATCCGTGCGATGTCACGCCGCGGGCGACATGAATTCCGATGGCGGCGATCTTCCTCTCGCCTTTCGGCTGATCCGCGACTGTAGTCTCACATCGCTCGTCCAAAACTCCGCCCCACCGCGGGTGGCGCAGGTGGCACCACACACCGGTTAATCCGCAGATGCGTCCGGCAGTCACGCCAAACTCGCTGCAGACGCGGATCAATGCTTCTTCCATCAGGCGGACGAAATCGACGGGCCCAAGGCGATTGCCACGCTCCGGCGGGCAGACGCCGCCAGGGTTTCGCAGGCTGCGCAGATCGAAGATTGGGTAGCCGATGAGCTGGCCGGGGCCGTGGTAGGTGACGTCGCCGCCGCGGTTGATCTCGTGGAGCGTAACGCCACGCGCGGCCAAAAGTTCGTCCGACGCGAGAATGTTTGCTCGCCTGGCGTTGCGGCCCAGCGTGAGCACGGGCGGATGCTCGAGGAGCAGGAGCACATTGCCGATGCGGTCCGCCGTGCGCAGCGCAACCAGCTCTTGCTGCAGGCGAAGCGCTTCGCCGTAGTCCACGCGGCCGAGATAGAGGTATTGGATCATCCCTACCTGCGATTGTAGCGAGGTGATCGCGACCAGAGCGAACCGCCCGCTCCAGGATTAATCCGCAACGCGCTGCTGCAGCAACGGCAGGAATGCCGTGCGAACCCGATACGCCGCCAGAACCCAGAGAATGATGACGACGATCGCGATCGGCAGCGCTCTCGGCGCCATCAGCAGATTCACGATGAAAATGTTAACGATGACCGCGCCGAGCACAGTGAGGGCCAGCGGCACAAAGCGGTTGACGAGAAGCAACAGCCCAGGAACTACTTCGCAGACGCCGACGATGTACATGTAGCCCGTGGCGATCATCGCCCCGAGAAACTGGCCGGCCAGGCCCGGAGGCATGGGCGCACTGGGAAGGAAATTAAAGAGATGGTTGGAGCCGGCGAAGACCATGAGTGCGCCGAGCAGAAGGCGCGCAATGAGAGAG
>JBEKWT010000149.1:0-7350 GCA_049512795.1 Occallatibacter sp. | reverse complement strand
GATTCGAAAGTGGAGTCTTCAAACATAGCCAGCCTCGGAGATCGGGTATCGTTACTCCTATTTTAGACACCACGGGAGGGGGAATTGTTCCCGACGGGAAAATCCACACAATGGAGCGAGTAAACCTTATCAGAAGTGCACTCCCGCTGCCAAGCGCCCTGCAAAACCGGTGCAACTTTCAAGTGCCCGAAGTACCGGCCGAAGGTACCCGCTGGCCGCTGCTGTGGGCCTTCGTCCTTAGTGGATCCCCCTTGAGAAGGGATGCAAAAATCACGCCGCGCGGCCATGGTTTCTAACCCTTTGACTTTCTGGCAGCCGGAAGCGAAGCGGCCCTGCCTTTTCCGGCGCGGTACTCCTGCCAGGCCACCAGCATGGGGGCAGCAATTGCGATGGATGAGTAGGTTCCGATGAGGATGCCCACCACCAACGCGAAGGAGAAGCCATTCAGCACTTCGCCGCCAAAAATAAACAAAGAGAGCACGGTAAGAAAAGTCAGGCCGGAGGTGAGCACGGTCCGGCTCAGAGTCTGGTTGATGCTGCGATTCACCAGGTCGGTAAGGCTTTCACGGCGGCTGAGGCGAAGATTCTCGCGGATGCGGTCGAAGACGACGATGGTGTCGTTCATCGAATAGCCGACCAGGGTGAGGATAGCGGCAATCACAGTGAGCGAGATCTCGCGGCCGGTGAGAGCAAAGGCGCCAACGGTGATCAGCGTATCGTGGAAGCACGCCACCACCGCGGCCACACCGTAAATCAGCTGGAAACGGAACCAGAGATAGATGAGCATGCCGAGCATGGAGTAGAGCGTGGCAAGCGTGGCCTGCTTCTCCAACTGTCGGCCGACCGTGGGACCCACAACGTCAACCTTCACGCCCGTATTGGGGTTGAAGTAATTGTTGTAGTGGGCCTGAAGGGCCGCTTCGATCTCCTGGCGGCCCGTATCAAGCGCGGCCTCGTTGGTCTCTTCAGGGAGGCTAATGAGCACCTGATGGTCCGCCAGGGGCCCGAAACTTGTAATGACCGCGTCCTTCACGCCTGCCGCTTCAATTGCGCGCCGGATGGCATCGATGTCCGGGGGATTGGTAAATTGCACATCCACCTGCGTGCCGCCGCGAAAATCCACTCCCAGCGGAACCGGGCTGCGCATTCCCCCGACGGGATGCTCCCAGTTCCAACTCATTTTTACGATGCCTGCAACGCTGAAGATCATGGAAAAGGCGAGGAAATACCACTTCCATCCCAGCCAGTTCACATTCGGATTGCGAAAGAATTCCACTTCTTGTCTTCTCCTGTTGCCCAATCACTGGCTCTAAATCGAAACCATCTCGCCGGCTTTCAACTTGTTCAAATGCGCCTCAAAGATGACTCGCGAGACAAAGACGGCCGTGAAAAGATTAGCCGCAAGACCGACGGTCAATGTGGTGGCAAAGCCCTTCACCGGACCGGTGCCAAAGATAAACAGAATCGCCGCCGAGACGATGGTGGTGACGTGGGTATCAACGATGGTGACCCAGGCGCGTGCGAAACCCTGGTCCACAGCCGCCGAAGCCGCCTTGCCGGCGCGAATTTCTTCGCGGATACGCTCGAAGATCAGCACATTTGAATCCACGCCCATACCGATGGTGAGGATAACGCCGGCAATGCCGGGCAAGGTGAGCGTGAGCACCAGGCCTCCGCCCCCGGAAGCGCCGGAAATCGCGGCGGAGAGTCCCATAATGCCCAGCAGAATAATCAGGTTGAAGAGCAGTGCGAGATCGGCGTTGATACCCGAGCCCTTGTAGTAAACGAGCATGAAGACCATGACGACGACGATGCCGACAATGGCGGCAGTAACGCCCTCTCGGATGGAATCGGCGCCCAGCGTGGCGCCCACGGTGCTGGCCTCGATGTAATTCATTGAAGCCGGCAGCGCGCCGGTCCGCAATAGCTTGGAGAGTTCCATGACCTCGTTCTGGTTGAAAGAACCCTCGATGAGGCCTTGATCGCGGATGGCGCCCTTGATGACCGCTACCTCGCGCACTGTACCGCCCATCACGACTGCCATGTCTTTGCCGATGTTGGCGCTGGTATAGTCCCAGAACTTGTCGCCGGCTTCGTCGGTGAGGGTGAAATTCACTTGCCTTTGCCCGGTGTTTGAGTTCACGCCCGGATCGGCAGAGCGGAAATCGCTTCCAGCCACGATGGAGGAACGCTCGATGACGTAATACGAGGTGCCGTTCGAACCGCCCAGATCACCAGAAAAGGGCAGAATTTCATCGTTGGGCGGAAGCGCGCCGTTCACGCTTTGCAGGGCTGCGTCCTCGGTCGAGAACGGGCCGCCGTCTACCGCATGAATTTCGAGCCGGGCTGTGGACCGGATGACGCTTTTCACCTGATCGAGATCGCTGATACCCGGCAACTCCACCAGAATCTGGTTGGCGCCCAGGCCGTACTCCTGAATCAGCGGTTCGCTCACGCCCAGCGAGTCCACGCGGTCGCGAATGGTCTCAATGGCCTCGTCGATCGTTCGCTTGTCCAGATCGCTCTCGAACACCGGCTTCATGGTCAACGTCCAGTTGTTATCAGAACCGCCGGAGAGGTCGTACTCGTTGGCATACTTGGCGGTGCCGAGCAATGAGCTGACAGCGTCGGTTTGCGCAGGAGACGTTCCCTCGATGCGAATGACATCCGGCTTGTTTGGATCGGGTTTGTATACCTGGGAAAAGGTCAGGTTGGCCTTCTTCAAATCTTGCTGGATCACCTGCACGGAGTTGTCGGTCTCGGCATTCACCGCCTCCGACACCTGCACTTGCAGGATCAGGTGCGCTCCGCCCTGCAGATCGAGGCCGAGATGAATACGGCTGGAAATGGCGCTCAGCAACGCCTTTCCGCTGACTCCCGATGGAATTCCGAAGATTCCATAGAGACAGATCAGAAGAACCGCGATGATCAAGGCTATTTTGTTTTTGAGATTCTTCTTCATTCTTTCGTTTCTCTGGTCCAAAAGGTGAAAGCCCGGAGGGCCCTAAGAGCCCCGAAGGGTCCTAGGAGTTTGTCGCGTCCTCTGGTTGAGTGACCGAGGCAATCGCACTCTTGGCCACTTCAAGCTTCAGGTTGTCAGGAGGGACACGAATCACAATGGAATCGTCCTTGATGGAGAGGATGGTGCCGCGAATTCCTCCCGCGGTTGTGATCCGGTCGCCGGACTTGATGCTGTTGAGCATCTGCTGCCACTGTTTTTGCTTCTTCTGTTGCGGGCGGATCATCAGCAAATAGAGCAGCGGGATAAACAGCAAGATGGGCAGCAGCATGGATAAGCCGCCTGCTCCGGGGGCGGGCGCAGCCGCCCAAAATGCGAAACTCGTGGCTACAATCATCGTTGGCTTGCTTCCCTTACTCGCCCTTACGGCCGGCTATAGCCGGATTCAGGGCGCAGGCTCACCCGGCCTTTGCTGCCGGCGCCTGACAACAGATTTGTCTCCGGGAAAGGTTCCCTGGCCTCGATCTTCTCCGGCCCGGGCTTTGGAAGGAGGGTCCGGTAACGGGGGCCGAAACGGGATTCCCGTCCTGCCCGCACGCATCACGCAACCCAACTGCCGCATACTTCCTGTTCGACACAGCAATCCCCGTAGCAGCCAGACGCAAGGAAGGCGGTTTGCACTACATTCGTCCCGCCTGGAATGCCAAAAGAATGCCTAGAGAGATAAGAAATGCGCGGTGGGTTCGGTGTCAAGGAGGGCAGGCACAGGCCAGGGCCTGGTGACACACAATCCGGCCTTAACAAATCCCTTACGAATTGGCTACTCGATCCTTACGAGAAAGGGCGCCATCTGGATGTACGAGGTCATCGGGACCGCGCGTGACGGATTCCGCGTGGCGCACCGGAGGCCGGAAAGGGGAATCTTCATGACGCTGGAAATTCATGAGCAGACACTTTGGCTGATTCCCGTAGGACTTGCCGTCACTTTCATGATCTGGGTGTTTTTGAACTGGTGGCAGGAAGAGCGGCACCCAAATGACGGCCGGAATTATTCTTCCGGCACGGAAACGTTCCAGTATCGAAGCTCGGGTCGCGCACAGGAGAGGCAAAGCGACACTCCGTTTATAAGGGAAACCCGCCCGAAGTTCACTCCCTCGCCGCAGCGGGGACAAATGATGCGATCGCCCGAGTGACCCGGCAGATCGGCAGGATCGATGGCGACGCGCACCGATTGTTCGCGGAAGAGTTGGGCATCCGGCAATTCGCGATAGGCCAGCAATTGGCGGCGGCTCTTGTTCTCTTCGTGCGGGTAGAGCTTGCGCGCCAGTTCGCGTGAATCTTCGAGAGCGACGATACGAACGGCGCGGCCTGAGCTGAGATCGACGAAGGTCGCTGCCATCTTGCCCCAATCCCTGAACTTCAGCGCGCGCTTGCCCAGGCGGCAGCCGGTGACGAGCGCGATCGCATCTGTGGCGCAGCGGTCGATTTCGACGTAAGTGACGAGGCGCTTGCGGTCAGCGCCGCGCGGATCGGCGATGCCGAGGCGGTCGAGGCCCAACAAAGCCATGCGCACGCCAAGAACCTGCCCTGCGCACAGGTGCCCATGCGCGGCTTCAGCCTGCCGCAAGAGTTCGTCGATCAATTCCATGGCGTTTCCGTTGTTTCGATCTGCTCACTTGTCCGCCGCAGCGGACTGACGTGCTGACCTGCTACTTCGCGGGGGCGGCGGCTTCGGGCGTCGCATCTTCGTCGCCCGTGTCTTCAACCATGACCGCCGATCCGGGGACGATGTCGTAGCTTACCGCATCCGTGCCCGCGGGATGAAATGCGATGCGCAGCGGCTCGCGCTGCCAGTCGGGCGGCGCACAGACCGGGTCAGGGTGATTCTCGGCGTCGAAGGCCGCGAGCTTTTTGGCGAGGACGGGCTTGCGCGCGGCGATTTGCGCCACGATGGCGTAAAGACTTTTGCCGCTCGCTGTGAGGCCGCAGTAGGCAGCGTAGTCGCGGAACCAGCTCACCTGGCTCACGCCGGGATCGTAGTCGGGCAGGCGGAGCGCGGTGACGCGGCCGGTCGTACGGTCCACCAGCAGCCACGGCCCGCGCTGCCACACCCAGTGGCTTGCTTTGTCGCTTGGGCCAGGCTTGTCAGAGGGCAATGCGTCGTTGAGCCGGATGACGCGCCGCACGACGAAGCTGCGGTCGGTGACGTCGTGCGCGTCGCCGGTGGTCCATTCCTTCAGGACACCGTCGACCAGGAGGGCGCGGACTTTGAGTGCGTCCTCGCCGGTGGCCGCGCCTGAGGGATCGCCTGCTTTGGAGTAGGGCACGCGCTTGACGGCGCCGAGGACGACTAAGTGGGGCTTGCGTGGGGCGGCGTGGGCAAAAGGTCCGACGCCAATTGTTGCCGACAAAAGCAAAACCGAGAGAATTGCAGACTTGCTCATGGCCCTTACTCCTCAAATTCCCGCTGCCTCCGCGGCCCGCGCCACGCGGAAAGCCGTGCTTTCGCCAAAGTGGCGGGCAAGAACCTGCATGCCCACGGGCAGACCAGCCTTTGTGGCACCGCAAGGAACCGAGACGCCGCAGATGCCTGCCAGGCTGGCGATGACGGTGTAGATGTCGGCGAGATACATGGCGAGGGGATCGCCGGTCTTTTCGCCGAGCTTGAATGCGGGGAAGGGCGAAGTGGGCGTGACGATCGCGTCAACTTCAGCAAAGGCGCGCAGGAATTCGTCAGCGAGAAGGCGGCGAACCTGCTGCGCCTTGAGGTAGTAGGCGTCGTAATAGCCGGCTGAGAGCGCGTAGGTGCCGAGGAAGATGCGGCGCTTGACCTCGGCGCCAAAGCCCTCGTCGCGTGAGTGCGAATACATGTCGGAGAGCGTGGCGGACGAGGGCGAGCGGTAGCCGTAGCGGACGCCGTCAAAGCGGGCGAGGTTGGCGCTGGCCTCGGCCGTGGCCACCAGATAGTAAGTGGGAACGGCGTATTTAGTGTGTGGCAGCAAGACCGGCTTGATAGTGCAGCCGGCGGCCTGGAGCGCGGCAATACCCTTCTCGATGGCCGCGCGCACTTCGAGATCGAGACCGTCGCCAAAGTATTCGGCGGGCACACCAATGCGCCGGCCCGTAGCGGGCTTATCGCATTCGGCGGCGTAATCCGGGACGGGAGCCGGGGAACTGGTGGCATCGCATGGGTCGTGGCCGGCGATGATGCCGAGCATCGTGGCGGCATCGCGGACGTTGGATGCAAGGGGGCCGATGCGGTCGAGCGAGGAGGCAAACGCGATGAGGCCGTACCGCGAGACGCGGCCATAGGTGGGCAGCACGCCGACCACGCCGCAGAAACTGGCCGGCTGGCGAATGGAGCCGCCGGTATCGGTGCCGAGCGTGGCCACGGCGAGGTTGGAGGCAACGGCCGCGGCCGAGCCGCCGCTGGAGCCGCCGGGAACGCGGTCCAGATCGACGGGATTGCGCACGGGCCCATAGGCCGAGTTCTCATTCGAGGAGCCCATGGCGAATTCGTCGCAGTTGGTTTTGCCCAGAAGCACCGCGCCCGCGGCCTCGAGCCGCGCGACGGCCGTGCAGTCGTAAGGCGGCCGATAGCCTTGAAGGATTTTGGAGCCTGCCGTGGACGGCGCGCCCTGCATGACGAGCACGTCTTTTATGCCGACAGGAATTCCGGCCAGCGCTGGGAGCGGGTCGCCTTTGGCGGCGATGGCATCGATGCGCGCGGCCTGAGCGAGAGCGCGTTCTTTGGTGAGACTGAGAAAGATGTTCAGGCGTGGGTTGAGCTTCTCAATGCGCTCGTAGTAAGCGGCGGCGAGCTCTGAGGCCTTGGTGCGTCCCGACGCGATCTCCACGTGCAAAGCGGCAAGAGTCCTGGGCTTTTCGACGTAGGTTTCGGCGGACTTTGTCTCGCTGGGCAATCGATCTTCCTCTTCGGGTCGTTTGTTCTTTCGTTCCGGCCGGCAAATCCTTTATCGCTCGATCACTTTCGGAACCTTGAAGTAAACCCGGTCGGTTTCTGGCGCCTGGGACATGACGGCAGAGCGATCAAGCGAAGGCCGCACCTGATCGGCGCGAAGAGCAACGATAGCGCCGCCTTCGAGCTCGCCCATTTGCGCCAATGGCACGACGTTCGATGTGTCCAATTCATTCAGCTCGGCGACGTAGTCGAGAATCGCGTTCAGGTCGCGCAACATCGGCCCAACCTCTTCAGGCGCCAGCTCCAAATGCGCCAGTTCGGCTACGCGCTCCACATCTTCGACGGATACTTTGGCAGACATTCTGGTCTTGGTCTCGAAGCTCAAGTATAGCCGCTCCATGTTCGCAAATCGGATCGCAAATCGGTTCGCAAAACACCCGATGGTTAATCGACCGTCAGGGTCACGTTC
>JBEKWT010000148.1:0-7364 GCA_049512795.1 Occallatibacter sp. | reverse complement strand
CATCTCGAAAATGCGAATCGCAGAACGCGGAAACTTCGCTGAGCAGCGCGTCGCACATCTCCGCCGCTGTGCGCTTGCTGACCTGGAGCGCAGCCTCGGCCAGCTTCTCTTCGCCGAACTCCACATCGTCCGCGCCGCTTGCTTCGGTGATGCCATCGGTCACGAGCAACAGCCGGTCGCCCGCGCGAAACTCAATCTTCGCGTTCTCGTACTCCCACTTGGGAAGCACGCCCAGCACCGCGCCGCCATGGTTCAACGCGCGGACATTCCCCTGCGAGATGAGGATCGGGTAAACCTGGCCGGCATTGCAGTAGTCGAGCGTCCGCGTCTCGCTGTCCAGCACGCCATAAAGGAACGTCACGAACTTTCCCGTCGCAAGATTCTCGCAGAGCAGGCTGTTCACCTTGGTGCACAACTGCGCTGGACTCTCAGCGCTGCCCGCATAGGCGCGCACAGCCGCCTGCACATTGGCCATCATCAGCGCGGCCGAAACGCCCTTCCCCACCACGTCCGCAATGCAAAGACCAAGCCTGCCCCCGTCCAGTTTGAACACGTCGTAATAATCCCCGCTCACCGCGCGCGCCGGCCGCCAAGCTCCCGCCACTTCGAATCCCGCCAGTTGCGGAATCTCCTTGGGCAGCAGTGACCTCTGAATCTCGCTCGCGCGCTGCATCTCCTCTTCCTGCTTTTCCAGTTGCGCGGCTCCCTGCTTTACCGATTGCTCAAGCTCCTGGTTGCGCTTTTCCAGCCGATTCTTCGTTGTTTGGTGCAAAAACGAGACAAAACCGAAGATGAATGTTGCGACAAATGGAAACTTCCACGCCGTTTCAATCAGGTTGGAAAGCGTCAGCGAGCCTGGCCGAAGGATCAACCACACAACCGTGGTCGAAACCAGGTAGACGGGGATCGTGAGTACCGCGAGGACAGCCAGAAAGAAGATCCAGTTGAAGGGAAACGGCCTTCCCGAAAAGAGGAATTCCACCCGAGCGATGGCAATTGAAAGGAGGTTCCCTGTGCAAAGTGTGTACACGACCACCGGAATCGGATTGACCTGCTCTCCCATCGCCCAGAAAACGGCGACGAGGATTGCGGAAATGGCGAGGTAAGTGCCTTGCACCCGAAAAAACCGCAGCGCGGAGGGAAACTTCAAGTTCACACCAGCACAGTCCTGAAACCTGGTTGAGGAAACCCAATCATTCTAACAATAGACTTGGGCTTCAGCCTGTTTCATCCGTGATTCGGTTGCATCAAGAGCAAGAATGGGACACAACAACAAGGCGGGCTCTCGGATTCCAGCGAGTTGGCAACGATGGTTTATGAGTTCGATTCTAGAACCCGACCATCTCCGGCTCCATCTCCAGCCGGATCCCGAACCGCGCTTTAACCGCCGCTCGAATCTTCTCCGCCAGCGCCAGAATCTCTTTGGCCGTCGCGCCGCCAAAATTGACCAGCGCCAGCGTGTGACGCGACGAAATCCCCGCCGCGCCCATCGTATACCCCTTCGCGAATCCCGCCTGCTCAATCAACCACGCCGCGGGAATCTTCACCCGCCCATCGTCCGCGGGAAAAACCCTGACTGGAATTCCTTTGCTCTCCGCGAATCTCCGCACGCGCTCCGCCACTTCTTCGGTGACCGCGGGATTCTTGAAAAAACTTCCCGCACTCCGGCAGTCCGGATCGCCGTCGACCAGCAACATTCCCTTGCTCCGTCGGATGCTCCGCACCGCATCCGCCGTTTCGGCCAGCGTGGGCGCCGTTTCCCAGCCCGCAAAGCGATCCCTCAGATCCTGGTACGCAATCTGTGGCGCGCCATCCTGCCGCAGCCGGTAGTCGACCCGCGTCACAATGTACTTCCCGCGATCGCTCGAGTTGAATCGACTGCGCCGATACGCAAACACGCACTCCACATTCGAGAACTCCACGAACGCGCGCTCACCTAAATCAATCGCCCGCACGCGCTCGATGACCGACGCAACTTCCTGCCCGTACGCGCCCACGTTCTGCACTGGTGTTCCGCCCACGGTTCCGGGAATCCCCGCCAGGCACTCGATCCCCGCGCATTCCGACCCAACGGCGCGCCCGACAAATTCATCCCAGTCTTCGCCCGCGCTAACGCGAAACAGCTCGCCATCCCGCTCGATGCCCTTTAGCCCAATGTGCAGCACCAGCCCCGGAAATCCCTCATCGGCGATGAGCACGTTGCTTCCGTCGCCCAGCACAAACAGCGGCGCTCCTTTCCCGTGAGCCCAATCACACGCCTCCACAATCTCGGCCTCGCTCGCTGCCTCCACAAACCACCGCGCCGGCCCGCCGATGCCGAGGGTCGTGTATGCCGCGAGCGAAATGTTCTCTGAAATCTTCAACAAGCAAGCCTACAGGAACACAACGAATTAAGAATACGTCGTCTAATATTTGTATACTGCTATCGCAACTTGCGGAGTACTTCCATGCGTCCTGCATTCTTGCGTCTTGCCCTGCTCGTTTCTTGCCTGGTTTTCGCCGCCGCGCTTTCCGCCCAGACTTCTGACCCCACTTTCGCACAATCCAGTTCCGGGTCATCCGGCTTCGGGCAAGCCAGCTCCGGGTCAACCCTTGCCACCGTCATCAATCCGGCGCCCGATCCCGACAACGGCATGTCGGACCATGTTCAAGGCCTCTTCATTCCACTCGTGCCGGGCCAGCCCTTTCACGCCAAAGTCGCGGTCTAGATTCACCGCCAACTGCCAGATGGCACCGTGGTCGATCAGAAATACTACACGCTCGTCGCGCGGGACAGCACGGGGCGCACGCACCGGGAATCCCGCGATCTGATCCCCGCCGATTCCGACCTCGAACCGCCCCTCATCCGCACCATCGTCTACGATCCCAAAACCTCGCTGATCACAAACTGCTACCCCGAGCAGCGCGTTTGTCGCCAAATGACCTTCGACCCCACGCAGCATCCCGTCGACGAGCCCGTGGGCCCATCGAGCGACGGCAAGTCCGTCCTCACCCGCGAGGACCTCGGAAAGAAAACCATCGACGGCCTTGAAGTGATCGGCATGCGCGAATCGCGCACCTTCAATCCCGGCGCCTTCGGCAACGACAAGCCCGTCGTCGTTACAAAGGAGATCTGGTACTCGCCCCAACTCCAGTTCAATCTTTCCGTCACCCGTCTCGACCCGCGCAATGGCACGCAGAAGCTCGAAGTCACAGACCTCAAGCTGGGCGATCCGGGTCCCGAGTGGTTCTCCACGCCCGACGGTTATCGCCTTGTCTCGGGCCGCGGCATCAGCCAACCTCGCTATCCAACCGAACTCGAGCCGCTCATTGAAAAGAACGTCCCCGGAATGTCGCCGGATGAGCTGACCACCGCGCTCAAGCCCGTCGAAGCCGCCATCGGCGCATTGACCAAGGCGCATGCGGCCTCCGCGCCCAAGGACGACAGCCAGGCGTTTGCCGGCCAGCTGCGCACGCAACTCTCCTCTGACCTGCGCCAGTTGCAGCAGGGTAATTTCCCGCAGAACATGCAATTTCAGGAAGCCAACCTGCGCCTGAACGAGGCTTTTCGCGAGGTTGCCGAGTCGCCCTGCATCGACAAGCCGCAGCCTGGCGACCCGCCTTCGGCGCCGATCAACGCCGAGACATTCCGCGCCGAACAAAAGGCATGGCTCGCGCTGCGCGACACCTGGAATGCGTTTCTGGCAAAGCTCTTCCCCAAGAGCGACCCCGCCAGCTTCAGCTGGATGCTCACCAACCAGCGCGACTCCGAGTTGCGCCGCCTCCAGAACGTCGAGCGTAACCGTGGCTGCGTCCCCGTGGAATCCATCGAGCCCATGCTGGTCCGGTATGTCACGGGAATGTCCGCCGATCAGCTCGATGCCGCCCTCAAGCCGGTCGACGCGGCCATCAGCGACTACGCCAAAGCCCACACCAACTCCGAGCCCGGCGACCGTAACCAGGATTTCGTGCGCATGACCGAACAGTTGTTGGCCAATGATCTGAACATGCGGCAGCACAACCCCGGGTTTCCGCAAAATCAGTTTCAGGGCGCAGATCTGCGCCTCAATCTGGTCTTTCGCTCCGTAGTCTCTTCACCATGTCTTACGAAATCCATCCCCGGCGATCCGCCTGACGCCCCTGTGAGCGTGGAGAAACTGCGCGCCGAAGAAAAAGCATGGATTGCCATGCGCGACGCGTGGACCACGTTTCTAGCATCTTTTTTCCCCGGCTCGAACCAGGCCTCGCTTGGCTTCATGCTCAATCAGCAACGCATCAGCCAACTGGAGCAGATTCAGAACATCGAACGCAACCGTGGCTGCGTCCCCGAGGAGTCCATCGAGCCGCTCCTCGCCCAATACATTACGGGCATGACTGCGGATCAGCTCGACACCGCCGCCAAACCAGTCGACGCCGCGATCCGAGCATATGGCGCCGCCCATGCCGAATCTGCGCCCAACGACCAGAACGATAATTTCGTGCGCATGCAGGAGCAGCAACTCTCGTACGAACTGAGCGCACAACAGCGCACGACTGTGCCCACCCAAGATGCGTTTGAAGAAGCCGATCTGCGCCTCAACCAGGCCTTCCGTGCTGTCATCTCGTCGCCTTGCCTGGCGAAGCCCATCCCGGGTGACCCGCCCAACGCGCCGGTAAGCGAAGAAAAACTCCGCGCTGAAGAGCGCGCATGGATCGCCTTGCGCGACTCATGGACCGCATTGATGGCCGCGGTCTTTCCCAATAGCGGCAATCAGGCAGCTTTTGCCACCATGCTCACCGAGCAACGCACCGGCGAGTTACAGCAGATTCAGAACATCGAACGCAACCGCGGCTGCGCACCTGCGCAGTAAACCGTGGCAGCGCGGCAGTAGCCATGCGCTTCGCGAACCCGTAGAATAGGTACAGGCAGCTTCTCCTGCCGGAGGCGAAAATGTATCCAGAACTGATGGTGATTCCCATGCGCGAGGAACTGGTGCGCGCCGGAATCAAGGAAACCCGGACCGCCGAAGAAGTGGACGCGGCACTGGCGGAGCCCGGAACCACTCTTGTCGTCGTCAACTCCATCTGCGGCTGTGCGGCCGGCAAAGCCCGCCCCGGCATCCGCCTCGCTCTCTCGAACACGACCAACCAGCCCGATCGCAAGATCACCGTGTTTGCGGGCCAGGATCGCGAGGCGACCGATCGCGCCCGCAGCTATTTCGAGGGCTATCCGCCCAGCTCGCCCGCTGTTGCCATCTTGCGCGACGGCAAGCTCGTCTACTTGATGCAGCGCTCCGTCATCGAGCAGTCCACCGCGCAGCACATCGCCGACGAACTCATGCGCGCCTTCGACGAATTCTGCGCGAAGACGACGGCGTAGGAGACATTCAAACTTTGCGGATGGGACCGGGATAGCGGGCCACCGTCGCATCTGAAGTCAGGAGAATTATTCCTTCAACCAGCGATTGAGCGATGAGAATCCGATCAAACGGGTCTCCGTGAATTCGTGGTAAGCTCCCGACCGCTACGGCGTGTTTTCCAAGTACGGGAAGCTCTTTATAGCCGTTTTCAAGAAGCCCTTCCCACACCGTACCGGGGTGTGCATGAAAGCTCTTTAAGCCTTTGGCGTGCTTGATTGAGATCTCCCATATACTCGCCACGCTGAAAATCAGATCGTTCGCAGGATCGGAGATCAGTCTCGCTGCAATTCTCGAAAGGCGTGGAGATGCCTCGGTCGCCCAGAGCAATAAATGGGTATCTACGAGGAATCTCATTTTTTGCCCGAGAACATCGTTTCAATCTCATCGGCCATCATGGCGTCAAAGTCATCTGGCACCTTGATCTTCCCCTTCAAGAACCCGATGCGGCGCTTGGCCACGTCCTTGGGCGCGCTTATGGGAATCACCTGCGCCATCGGTTTGCCCGCCTTGGCGATGACAAAGGGCTTTCCCGCTGCAACCTCTTCCACCAGCCGCGAGAGATGCGTCTTGGCAGCATGAATGTTGATCGTCCGCATGGCGGCTCCTGTTAAACTTAGTTTGGTTAGTTTAGTTTAGTCTAGTCCAGGAGTCAAGGCTACCCTCTTCTGGCAACACGGCCTCCCTTTGCGGGAGGCCGTCGCTTTTGCCCCGAAATTTTCCCACTCAGTCCGCGATCTGCGCCTTGGCCAGCTTTTGCACTTTGCTGTGCTTGAAAGAATAGCCGAAGTAAATAATCAGCCCGAAGATCAGCCAGCCGATCATCACCTCCCATGTGATCGCCGCCAATCGCGACATCAGGAAAATCGCCGACCCCATCCCCAGAATCGGCACCAGCGGCACCAGCGGTGTCTTGAAGGGCCGATGTAGCTCGGGATGGCGCACGCGTAGCACCCAAACTCCGGCGCACACGATCGTGAACGCCAGCAGCGTCCCAATGTTCACCAGGTCGGCGAGCCTGCCGATGGGCAGGAACGCGGGAAACAGCGCCGCAAAAATTCCGAACACGATCGTCGTGATCCACGGAGTCCGGAACTTCGGATGAATCGCCGAGGCCCACTTCCACAGCAGGCCGTCCTTTGACATCGAGTAGAAGACGCGCGTCTGCCCCAGCAACATCACCAGCATCACCGTGGCCAGCCCGAAGACCGCGCCGATCTTCACCAGCAATGCGCCCCAGCTCACGCCCGTCGCGTCGATGCCAAGCGCCACTGGAGCGCCGACGTTCAGCCTCGTATAGCTCACCAGGCCCGTGAGAACCAGCGACACCAGAATGTACAGAACGGTGCAGATGGCCAGCGACCCGAGAATGCCGATCGGCATATCTCGCTGCGGCTTCTTCGCTTCCTGCGCCGCCGTCGACACCGCGTCGAATCCAATGTAGGCGAAGAAAATTCTCGACGCGCCCTTCGAAATGCCGCCCCAGCCAAAGTTGCCGTTCGCATCCTTCGGCGGAACGAATGGATGCCAATTCGTCCTCGCCAAACCCGGATGACGAATCAGGAAATACCCGCCGACCACCAGAAAAATCGCCACCACGCTCAACTTGATGAACACAATCGCCGAGTTGAAGTTCGCCGACTCCTTGATTCCGATCACCAGGATGACAGTGATCACCATGACAATCGCCATCGCGACCAGGTTGAAGGCCGCGGTCACATGAGGCAGTCCGGCGGCGCTGATTCCCGGCGGCAGCGACATCACCGGCATCCATTGATTTTCGTAAAGCGCCAGTTGCGTACCCGTCGACGCCGTCAATTGCGGCGGAATTTCAATGCCGAACTGCTGCATCAAACTCGTGAAATATCCCGACCAGCCGGAGGCCACAGTCGACGCGCCGAATGCGTACTCCAGCACCAGGTCCCAGCCGATGATCCATGCCACGAATTCGCCCAGCGTGGCGTAGCCGTAGGTGTAAGCCGATCCGGC